>DAOMAH010000041.1:5707-10303 GCA_035426725.1 Acinetobacter sp. | reverse complement strand
TCACGACCATTACTTCAATCAACGTGAATCCTGAGGCACGATTCATTCGAGCACCGCTCGAACGTGCCGCAAGATGAGAAGCTATGCTTCGAGTGCGAGGAGAAGAATTGCACGACGCAGCAAGATGAGGAGCTATGCTTCGAGTACAAGAATTATCATTGTCCGTTTGCTTATTCATCAAATTTTCCATTTTCATATCATTCATCAAATCATATTGTTCATATTAATAATCGGTAACATGACCGCAATCACAATCACCAACACAATGGCTGCCATCACAATCAGCATCAAAGGCTCAAGCAATGCCAATAAGGTCGATATAAACGTGGTGACTTCACGATCTTGCATGGTCGATGCACGATCTAACATTCGGTCAAGTTCACCAGAAGTTTCACCGCTGCGAATCATTTGTACCATCATCGGTGGAAAATATCCGCAACGTTCTAACTGTGTTGCCAAACTCCCACCTTCTGTTACACGCTCCATCGCCTGTTCAATCGCATCACGAATGACCCAGTTATTACTGACCTCAGCCCCAATACGGAGTGCTTCAACCAGCGGAACGCCTGAGCGTGTCAAAATCGATAAGGTACTGGCAAAGCGTGCGGCATTTATACCACGTGAAAGTTTACCGAATAGTGGCAATTTGAGCGTTAAACGGTCAAATGCATAATGACCTGCATTGGTTCTTAAAAAGCGTGTAAATAGAATAAGTGCAATAAAGGCAAGAATGAGCATCGCAATCCACGTTTGGCGGATAAAGGCACTCGCTTTCATCAATGCAACGGTAATCCAAGGCAAGGCTTCTTTACTTTGCTCAAACGTTTTGACGATCTCGGGGACAACATAGGTCATCAAACCCATCACAATTGCGAATGACATCAGCATTAAAACAATCGGATAAATCATCGCACCTTGAACTTTCTTTTGCATGGCAAAGCGATTTTCAGTGTAGTCTGAAAGCTGATCTAAAATCAGATCGAGATGCCCCGAACGCTCGCCTGCCGCAACGGTGGCAATATATAATTCAGGAAAACGCCCTGATTGCTGCATACTTTTTGCTAGCGAATGCCCTTCCAAAACTTTGGAACGCACGGCGATTAATAAGTTTTGAACATGCGACTTTTCACTCTGTTTACTTACGGCGCGCAACGCTTCTTCGAGTGGAATACCTGCGGCAACCAAAACCGAAAGCTGGCGTGTCAATAATGCCAAATCGTACGCACTAAAACTTTTTTGAAACCAAGACCGCTGCTGTTTATCTTTGGGCTCAACGGCATCGACCGCGAGCGGAGTCCAAGCCTTATCGCGCAGCTGTTGACGAATTTGACGTGCGGAATCTCCTTCCAGCACACCTTTTTGCTGTTTTCCAGAAGCATCAAGCGCGGTAAATTGATAAGCAGGCATGGCAGTATTCTAATTCTTCCAAAATTAATTATAGGCTTGGCTTTCGCAGCGATGCGTAGATGAAATGCTGCACTTTGCAAGAAATTCATCGACATAATGCGCTGAACTTTAGCATAATTCAATGAGATGACGTTATGACATTTTATGAATGAAGCCCTATGCCGACTGAAAACTCTCATGCACCGCTGTACCGCATCCGTGTTGCCTTACCCGTATACGTGTATGACACCTTTGATTATACGGTCAATGCAGAACAATATACGCAGGCACAGGTCGGTGCGCGTGTTTTGGTTTCATTTGGACGGCAAAATCTAGTTGGGGTGATGACTGAAAAAGTTGACCCAAACGAAGCCTTTACAGGGCAATTTAAACTTAAAGCGATTACTGAATTACTTGATGATGAACCAATCTTAGATTCACAGCTTTTAACTTTATTAACATGGTCAGCGCAGTATTACCAGTTCCCAATTGGTGAGGTAATGCAAAGTGCCTTACCGGGCTTACTTAGACAAGGGCGTGCCTTAGATATTCTCTTTCATTTATGGAAAATTACGCCCCATGATGATCCTAATGCTTTATTAAAACGGTCTCAAAAACAATATGATGCTTATCAAGTTTTAAAACTTCATCCGCATGGTACAACCGAAAATATTTTAAATTTGAGTGATGTTGAAACAGCGACCTTGAAAGCACTTGAGAAAAAAGGCTTAGTCGAATGTTGTCTTGAACCGCATGATTTCACGCCCACCACTATGCAATTGGCGCAAGTTCCGCTCACAGCCAATGTAGACCAAAAGTACGCAATTCAACAGATTCTCAAAGCACAGCATCACTACCAAACCTTTTTGCTCGATGGTTTAACTGGCAGTGGTAAAACGGAAGTGTATTTACAGGTCATGTTCGAGGTACTACAGCAAGGTAAACAAGTGTTGGTACTCGTTCCTGAAATTGGACTGACCCCTCAAACAGTGGCACGCTTCAAATCGCGCTTTCATTGTGATGTCGCCTTATTGCATTCAGGTTTAAACGAGTCCAAACGCTTACAAGCTTGGCAACATGCTCAAACAGGCAAAGCCTCGATTATTATTGGCACACGTTCAGCAATTTATACCCCTTTGCCGAAACTGGGTTTGATTATTTTGGATGAAGAACACGACCTGTCCTATAAGCAACAAGAAGGCTTTCGTTATCATGCCCGTGATGTCGCTTTATACCGAGGGCACTTGCAAGGCTGCCCTGTGATTTTAGGTTCTGCTACACCAAGTACCGAAAGCTATCATTTGGCAGAATTAGGTAAATTGCATTTGCTCGAATTGAATCAACGTGCAGGTGTCGCTGTTTTGCCGAAAATGCATATCATTGATTTAAAAATTGCGAAAAAGAAACATGGCATTAGCCAAACCTTGATTGAACAGATTAAACAGACTTTAGAGCGTAAAGAGCAAGTTTTGATCTTTTTAAATCGACGAGGTTATGCCCCGATTTTGATGTGTGAGAGCTGCGCTTGGCAGGCGAATTGCCCTCATTGCGACGCCCACTTTACCCTACATACCCAGCCTTATGCTTATTTGCATTGTCATCATTGCGGCACGATTAACCGTTTACCTGAACATTGCCCTGAATGTAAAAAACAGAGCCTAAAAACAATCGGACTGGGCACAGCGAAACTTGAAGAACATTTACACGAGCTATTCCCTCACAATGAAGTCATTCGAGTTGACCGTGATAGCACCAGTCGCGTCGGAAGCTGGCAGAAGATTTACGATCGAATTCAGCAAAATAAACCGAGTATTTTGTTGGGCACGCAGATGTTGGCAAAGGGACACCATTTCCCACATGTGACGCTAGTTGCGATTCTCGATATTGATTCAGGTTTATTGAGTGTTGACTTACGTGCGCCTGAACGCACCGCTCAATTGATTATTCAAGTTGCGGGACGTTCTGGACGTGGTGAACACAAAGGCAGTGTTTATTTACAAACTTTGCGACCTGATCATCCCATGCTCACCACCTTAATTGAAAAGGATTATCGAGCCGTGGCGAAACAGATGTTGGCGGAACGAAAAATTGCCATGTTACCGCCCTATCGTTATGCAGCATTGGTACGAGTGGATTCTAAGGATCGAGCGTACAGCCAACAATATTTGGCGGAAATTGCTCAACAACTCAGAGAGATGGCAGCAGATTTAATTGATATTTGGGGCCCGATTCCTGCACCAATGGAACGTAAAGCTGGTCGTTATCGTGCCCATATGGTCATTTTGTCTGCTGACAGAGCCAAACTACATTTTTACTTGCGCCAATGGTGGCAACACGTGGTGCATTTACCGCGTCAGCACCAACTTCGCTTGTCAATTGATGTCGACCCGCAAGAGTTTAGTTAAACTGTACATGATGACTTAATAGATACAAGATTCCGATCTAGTTGCTGAGATTCAGACTTGAGTTTTCATCAATCGACACCATTATTGACTGCATAAGCTTCACCTTATTACTTAGTTTGATACACCGTTCAAAGCAAAGCGCTGCTTTGTTTTCCCCGATGGGGAATGGAGAAAAATATGTCTGATTTACGCCAACGCTTTTATATCGAAGACTGCCCTGTACGCGGTGAAGTGGTGCATTTGGAAGAAACACTCGAAGCGATTTTCGCCCAGCGCGATTATATGCCTGCGGTGCAAAGTATTTTAGGGGAAATGCTCAGTGCGACGGCATTACTCGCCAGTACCTTAAAAATTCGTGGACGTATTAGCTTACAAATTCAAGCATCAGGCACGTTCAAATGGGCAATGGCAGAATGCAACCATTTGGGTGAAGTACGCGCGCTGGCAGATTATGAACTTGATCCACGATTTGCAGAAGGTAACGATAGCAGCACGGTATTGGCAACTCTCCTCAATCCTGTTCTGTTCATTAATATTGAACCTGAACATGGCGAACGCTATCAAGGAATTGTTCCGCTCGATCAACCCACTTTAGCGGCATGTTTAACGCAATATTATGATTTATCGGCGCAAATTCCGACGCATATTGTATTGGCGACCAATCAACAACGTTCGGGTGGTTTATTAATTCAATTATTGCCTCGAACTGAAGAAGAGCAGCAAACCATTGATGATGATTTATGGGTACGTTTGAAGTTATTGACGGAAACTTTAAAGCCAGAAGAATTGACTGATTTAAGTGCCA
>DAOMAH010000041.1:4521-5607 GCA_035426725.1 Acinetobacter sp. | reverse complement strand
TTGAAGTTATTGACGGAAACTTTAAAGCCAGAAGAATTGACTGATTTAAGTGCCAATGAAATTTTGTATCGCCTATACAACGAAGACGACGTGCGTTTGCCTCCAGTTGAAATACTGAAATTTGGTTGTACGTGCTCGAAAGAAAAATGTGCCGATGCGCTTATTCAAATTGGTGCAAGCGCAGTGCATGAAACTTTAGAATCGCAAAATCCTATTCAAATGGATTGCCAATTCTGCAACACACGCTATGAATTTAGCGCAGAAGAAGCGCTCGGATTATTTGGTGAACATTTGAGTTAAAAACTAATTTTATAAGACCTCTTTCATCAGTCGTTTTCACTCCTTTAAATTCCCCCTTCTCAAGGGGGAACATAGGGGGTTATAAAAGTTGCCTATATTAAAAACTAAAAGACGGTGAGCCGTCTTTTTTTATGGAAGAATTTTATTTTTAAGCTTCTCACTGGCTGAGAAAATTTTTCTGACTGAATAGAATAGTCACTCCAGCATTGCTTTTTCAGTTAAACTGAAACAAGTTTTATACAATCGAAGCCAATAAAAATCGCTCAATTTGCCTCATAATGAAACAAATAATAGAATAAAGCTCATCAAAATCATGGCAAATAATTATTATGAAGAGCTGGGTGTTTCACGAGATGCTTCAGCCGATGAGATCAAAAAAGCCTATCGCAAACTGGCGCGTAAGTATCATCCCGATGTCAGCAAAGAAGCCGATGCAGAAGCGAAAATGCAAGCCTTGAATGTCGCGTATGACACCTTGAGCAATGCCGAGAAAAAAGCCGAATATGATCAAATACTGGATCATCCGCAAGGTTTTTCAGGTTTCGGGCAAGGTAATCATCAAGGTTTTGATGGTTCACAGTTTTATCGCCAAGACACTGGAAATGGCGCAGATTTTAACGGTTTTGAGGACTTATTTGGTCGCTTCGGTTCAGGTTTTGGCGGAGGGCAACAACGCTCGCAACGTCAACAACAGCGCCATCGAGGTGAAGATCAACATGCCAGCATCCAACTGGATATTGAAATTGCTTACCACGGTACAACCCAACAAATCACCTTACAAATTCC
>DAOMAH010000041.1:0-4421 GCA_035426725.1 Acinetobacter sp. | reverse complement strand
AACAGGCTTATCAGCAATTTGCTGCTGCATTTTCCAACTTTCGACCACGCACCTCATCAGGAGCAAGCTCATGACTACCATTCAATATAAAGAAGTTCGATATAACGGTCACTGCCAAGTTGAAATCATTGATGAGCAATTGGCACTGGATTTAGAACACTTTGCCGAAACCTGCGGTCAAAGTACTGACTGGGTGTTAAAACTGATTGATTATGATATTTTGCCGATTAAAGTCGATCCACAAAGTTATCAGTTTATTGGTGAAGATGTCGCACGAGCACGCCGAGCCTACCGCCTACAACGTGACTTTGATGCGAGCTTATCGGCGGTTGCAGTCATGCTCGACTTAATTGACGAAGTGCAACAACTGCGTCGACAACTCAAGCATTTTCATTAAATGATAGAAAAGATCGTCTAACTTTTTATTTAATTTTAGTGATCTTTTCCATTTCTTTAATGGTTTGTTTAATCGGTTCGTAATCTAAAAACCACAAAAGATTCAAATTACGATGCTTATGCTGCTGCGCCAATAAATCAATGACACTACGCTCGCCACGCCCAACCAAATGCTGTCTATAGAAATAATAGAGCAATATCACAGTACTAATGAACATCACCCCGAGCATGAGCCAAAAACCATCAGACGACTTTAAACCAGGCATCCACTCAAAGTTCATCCCATAAATCCCTGTCATTAAGGTTAATGGTGCGAATACTGCGGTGATAATTGCCAAAATACGCATATTTTCATTGGTTTGGTTGGCAATGGCCGAAAAATGTAAATCAATCGTCGATTGAATCGCATCCCTTAAACGCAAAGTATGCTTTTGCACGCGTTCAACATGACTCATTAAATCATTCAAACGCACCAACAAAATATCTTGCGCCTTGTGCTTATGCTCTCCCGCTACATGATGATAATTGTCGACCAATTCATCTCGAAACTCTTGTAGTGTTTCAATTTGCTCTTCACACAAATTTTCAATTTGTTGGAACGCCATATTTTCATGGAACAGTTGATGCCATTGCTTGAAACGTCGATTGCCTTGCAATAATTGTTGTTGCCAATATTCCACACGGCGCGTCAAAGGCGTGCGTAAATCCAAATAACCATCAATCATGCTATTGAGCAACCGTAAGCATAAATCGACTGGGGTATTCGGCAATTTCCGTGGTTTGTTTTGCTCTTCAATCTGCCGTCCCATAATGGTATCGAGGCGTTGAATATAATTTTCAATTGGTTTATTCCCCTGCTCTCGCACACTCACCAAAACATTCGGGGTCAAAATAAAACTCATCGGCGTGGTCGCCAACCCGAATAGCGTGTCGTGCGACTCAGGTGAACTTTCATTTTCATGAATTTGGTCGTCGGGGCTAATCAATTTACGGAAAATAAGTAAATCGTATTCTTCTACCGTATCAAAGGTACATGGATGATCAATATTCAATAAATCTCGCATGTGGAATTCATTGAACGCCAATCCAGTTTTCTCACAAATCGTCTTCTGCCAAAGCTCAGTTTGATTGACTAAATCTGACCTAAAACTATCCATCCACAAAAACTCAAGCGTATGCTCGGTGTGCTGTTGCGCACTTATAAAAATTGTATTGTCATTACTGTGGCGATAAAAATAATAAAGCTGCATCACGCTGATATTCATGTCTTAATTCGAAAATATCATGCCATAAAAAAGCCCGCACAAGGCGGACTTTTTTGTCAAACGATTCTAAGACAGAGCAATTGCAGCAATTATGCTTGTTCGATGTCTTTCATGGTCAACTTAATACGACCACGGTTGTCTACATCAGCAACTTGGACTTTAATTTCTTGACCTTCGCTCAATACGTCAGTCACATTGGCAATACGCTCATTCGAAATTTGTGAAATGTGCAATAAGCCATCAGTACCCGGCATAATATTTACGAATGCACCAAATTCAACAATACGGATCACTTTACCCATATAAATTGTACCTGGTTCAATTTCAGCCGTAAGCGCTTGGATTTTTGCAACAGCTGCAGCTGCAGCCGCTTTAGTTTCACCAAATACGCGAACTGTACCGTTATCTTCGATGTCGATTGCCGCTTTGGTTTCTTCAGTAATCGCACGGATGGTCGCACCACCTTTACCAATGACATCACGGATCTTATCAGGATTGATATTGATCACTTGGAATGTCGGCGCATGCATTGAAATTTCAGGACGCGCGCGTGAAATCACTTGGTTCATTTCATTGAGGATGTGCATACGACCTGCATACGCTTGGTTCAATGCAGCTTCCATGATCTCTTCATTGATACCTTCAATTTTGATATCCATTTGAAGTGCAGTAATACCGTTCGCAGAACCAGCAACTTTAAAGTCCATATCACCTAAGTGATCTTCATCACCCAAGATGTCAGAAAGAACCGCGAAACGCTCGCCTTCTTTTACTAGACCCATTGCAATACCTGCAACTGGCGCTTTTAATGGAACACCTGCATCCATAAGTGATAATGAAGCACCACAAACAGAAGCCATTGAAGATGAACCGTTTGATTCTGTAATGTCAGATACGATACGAATCACGTACGGGAAGCGATCAGCTGGTGGAAGCACGGCTTGAACACCACGACGTGCCAAACGACCATGACCAATTTCACGACGTTTCGGCCCAGATTCACGACCAGTTTCGCCTACAGAATATGCAGGGAAGTTGTAATGCAACATGAAGTTGTCAGTTTTCGTACCAGACAAGGTATCAACCATCAACGCATCACGGGTATTACCCAGAGTGGTTGTAACCAACGCTTGAGTTTCACCACGTGTGAATAATGCAGAACCGTGTGCACGACCCAACACACCCACTTGTACGTCAATTGCACGCACAGTTTTAGTATCACGACCATCAATACGTGGTTTACCTGACAATATGTTGTCACGTACGGTGCGGTATTTTAAGTCTTCGAATAATTCATCAACTTCATTCGCAATACCAGTTTCATCATTTTCAGGGACGAATTGAGCTACTGCTTCAGCGTGAAGTGCATCAAGTGCTGCATAACGATCTTGTTTCACCGCAATGGTGTACGCTTCAGAAATTTTTGCTTCAAATGCGTCTTTTAATTGACCTAAAAGTGCTTCGTTTTTGGTTGGAGCAACCCAAGTTGACTTCACTGCACCAGCTGCTTTCGCAAATTCGTTAATCGCTTGAATTGCAATTTGCATTTCGTCATGACCAAAAAGTACCGCACCAAGCATTTGGTCTTCTGAAAGTTCTTTCGCTTCAGATTCAACCATCAACACTGCAGCTTCTGTACCAGCAACCACAAGATCAAGATCTGACTCTTTCAATTGTTCGTGGTTCGGGTTCAGAATGTATTCACCGTTGATTAAACCAACACGTGCGCCTGCAATCGGGCCCGCGAATGGAACGCCAGCAATTGACATCGCTGCTGAAGCACCAATCATTGCAGCAATATCTGCATCCATGGTTTTGTCAGAAGAAATAACCGTTGCTGTTACTTGGATTTCGTTATAGAAACCTTCTGGGAACAATGGACGAATTGGGCGGTCGATTAAACGTGAAATTAAAGTTTCTGATTCAGACTGACGACCTTCGCGCTTACCGTAACCACCTGGGATACGACCCGCTGCATATTGTTTTTCTTGATAGTTAACAGTTAGTGGGAAAAAGTCTTGACCCGCTTTTGCTTTTGGTTGCGCAACAATTGCAACTAGAACGGTTACGCCGCCCATAGTGATCACAACGGTATTTGCTTGACGAGCAACACGACCAGTTTCTAAAACAACCGTATGTTGACCATATTGGAATTCTTTACGGACGATATTAAACATTGACATGTATTGTATATTCCTAGTTCTATTGTAAGGAGTTTGTCTAGTGAGACCCCTAACTTTGGCATTCAGACTACAACCACTGTGTAGGTAAATGACAAAGCTTAGAAGCCATCGCACTAGAGATTTTAAAAAAGTTAAACGCAAAGAAGGAGCGAACAAGCGCCCCTTCTATAAATCGCTAACGTATAAAGTTTAGCGAAACTTTGTTTTCAGCAATGAAGCATAGCAACATGCGAAATACCGAAAATAAAGTCAAATCGAATTAACGACGTAGACCTAATGCGCCGATTAAAGCAACATAACGACCGTGATCTTTACCATTCAAATAGTCAAGTAATTTACGACGTTGGTTAACCATACGAATCAAGCCACGACGACTGTGGTGGTCGTGTTTATGTTCTTTAAAGTGACCTTGCAAATCATTGATTTGAGCAGTCAATAAAGCAACTTGTACTTCAGGTGAACCAGTGTCATTTTCAGCACGAGCATATTTAGCAACGATCTCTGCGCGATCTGTGTTAGTTAAAGCCATTCGATTTCTCCGAGATGCTTAAAAAATAAAATGATAATGATCAGTTGC
>DAOMAH010000040.1:1925-10605 GCA_035426725.1 Acinetobacter sp. | reverse complement strand
ATCCGCAATTGAATATTCACCCGCTACAAATTTTTGACCCATTAATTGTTTGTTTAGCACGCCATAAAGACGCTTAGTTTCGTTAATATAACGATCAATTGCATAAGGAATGCGCTCAGGTGCAAATTTATTAAAATGATGATTCTGCCCTAACATTGGTCCAAATCCACCCATTTGCCACATTAACCATTGCTCTACTTCAACTCGCTCTTGCTCATCTGTAGGATAGAATAAGCCTGTCTTTCGACCTAAATATTGCAAGATCGCGCCTGACTCAAACACGGAAATCGATTCACCTCGTGGGCCATGTTGATCGACAATTGCAGGAATTTTATTATTCGGCGAAATTTTTAGAAAATCTGGCTGAAACTGATCATTGTTTAAAATATTGATAGGATGAAGAACATATTCAAGCTGCATTTCTTCTAAGGCAATCGTAATTTTATGTCCATTGGGCGTTCCCCAATAATATAGGTCGATCATTTAATTCTTCACTCTTTTAATCGTTTGATAACGTATAGATTGTTATAGCATTTAACGATCGGTACAAGCCTGATCAAAAACGAAAAGAAACAATAATTTTAAGTGAACATTTAAGTCATTTTAGTGCATTAGACAATTTCATCAGCAAAAAAAAAACACCGCAAAATGCGGTGTTTTTTTTATAAGAAAAATTACTTTTTCTTTTTCGGCCCAATGAGCATACCCATTTGACGACCTTCCATTTTTGGCGCTTGTTCAATTACGCCAAATTCAGACACATCGCCTTCAATTTTTTGCAATTGCGCTAAACCAAGTTGCTGATGCGCCATTTCACGACCACGGAAACGTAAGGTAATTTTCACTTTGTTGCCTTCTTCAAGGAAACGTAAAATTGCACGCAATTTAATTTGATAATCACCTACATCCGTTGCAGGACGTAATTTAATTTCTTTCACTTGCACTTGATGCTGTTTTTTCTTCGCATCTTTTTGCTTTTGCTTCAGATCAAACAAGTGCTTGTTGTAATCCATGATTTTACAAACAGGTGGTTCTGCGTTTGCCACAATCTCTACGAGATCAAGATTGGCTAGTTCAGCAGCACGCAACGCTTCAGTTAATGAAACGACCCCTTTTTGTTCGCCATCGGCAGCGACAAGACGTACTTCTGTTGCACGAATCTCATCGTTAATGGCTGGGCGGTTACTTTTAGCACCTTGTTGTTGATTACGGTCAGGCTGTTTAATCTTTATTACTCCACAATATACCGGCCGCGTTCGGCGACGGCAGACTTCACTAAATCAATAAATGCATCTACTGACATAGTACCTAAATTTTGTCCTGAGCGAGTACGCACATTCACAGTGCCCTCTTCCACTTCTCGATCACCAAGAACTAAAAGATAAGGAATACGCTCTAGGGTACGTTCACGAATCTTAAATCCGATCTTTTCATTTCTCAAGTCTGAAATGACACGAAGCCCATTTTCCTTGAATTTTGCGACCACCTGCTCACAGGCTTCCGCTTGTGAATCGGTAATATTCATGACACATGCTTGAACAGGTGCAAGCCATGGCGGCATGAATCCCGCGTAGTGTTCAATTAGTATACCAATAAATCGCTCAAAACTTCCAAGTATTGCACGATGTAGCATGACTGGTTGATCACGATCGTTGTCTTCAGTGACATAAGAAGCATCTAAACGAATTGGCAAGTTGAAATCGCATTGAATCGTACCGCATTGCCAAACACGACCTAAGCAGTCTTTCAATGAAAATTCAATTTTCGGGCCATAGAATGCACCTTCACCCGGTTGCAAATCCCAAGTCAACCCAGCTTCATCTAAAGCATCAGCTAAGGATTTTTCTGCAATATCCCAAAGTGCATCATCACCCACACGTTTTTCTGGACGTGTCGATAACTTCATTTGTACATCTTCAAAGCCAAAATCTTTATAAACATCTAAAGTCAGTTTAATAAAGTCTGCAACTTCTTGACCAATTTGTTCTTTGGTACAGAAAATATGCGCATCATCTTGCGTAAAACCACGTACACGCATAATGCCGTGTAATGAACCTGATGGCTCATTACGGTGACACGAACCAAACTCAGCCAAACGAATTGGCAAATCACGATACGATTTTAAACCTTGATTGAACACTTGCACGTGACAAGGGCAGTTCATCGGTTTAATGGCATAGTTACGATTTTCTGAATGCGTCGTAAACATACCATCTGCATAGTTTGCAGCATGACCTGATTTTTCCCACAGCGTGAAATCGACAACCTGTGGTGTACGAATTTCAAGGTAGCCATTATCCTGTTGAACTTTACGCATGTATTGTTCAAGCACTTGATAAATCGTCCAGCCATTCGGATGCCAAAATACCATACCCGGTGCTTCTTCTTGCATGTGGAACAAGTCTAAAGCTTTACCAATTTTACGATGATCGCGCTTTTCAGCTTCTTCAATACGTTTTACATAGGCTGCAAGCTGTTTTTTATCTGCCCACGCTGTGCCATAAATACGTTGTAACTGTTCATTCTTCGCATCACCACGCCAGTATGCGCCAGAGATTTTAGTGAGCTGAAAAGATTTTAAAAATTTGGTGTTTGGTACGTGTGGGCCACGACACATGTCCAAATAGTCTTGATGATAGTACAAGCCCATTTGTGTTTCATTCGGCATGTCTGCAATCAAGCGTAATTTGTATTCTTCGCCACGTGCTGTGAATTCTGCAATCACCTCATCACGTGGAGTCATTTTTTTAATGACATCATAATCTTGATCAATCAGCTGCTTCATGCGCGCTTCAATCGCTGCCATATCATCTAAAGTAAATGGACGTGGCATCCAAATATCGTAGTAAAAACCTTCTTCAATAACTGGACCAATCACCATTTTCGCTTCTGGAAACAGTTGTTTCACCGCATGACCGACTAAATGTGCGCAAGAGTGACGAATAATTTCAACGCCTTCATCATCTTTTGGGGTGATGATTTGTAAGGTTGCATCTTCAGTAATTAAATCTGAAGCATCCACTAAACGATCATTAACACGACCTGCGATTGTATTTTTTGCAAGTCCAGGCCCAATGCTGAGCGCAACATCCATTACAGATACGGCTTGATCAAACTGTTTTTGATCACCATTTGGCAACGTGATAATTGGCATATAAAAATCCTTGAGGAGTGATGCCCCGTACAATGGAGCATATCACCGCGAGATTATGATCGAAGCACATGGCTTCAAAAGATAAAAACGGTGGATAAAAAGTATTGGAGATTTTACACAGGTTTAAATCAGGATGAAACCTTTCGCCCTGAAAAACAGCTGATCATTAAACATTAGCCCTCAAATGATTCATCATCTGAGAGCTAATGTTTAAACTTATTTCAGACCGTTCTCATTGGTCAGATAACAAGGCAACCTGTTGCACGTAGTTTGCAAATTTTAACTTCGACGCAGCAAGCTCATCTTCACTCACTTGTTGCTTGATATCACGTTGAATACGTAACACGTGTTGACGCAAAGTATGACGTTCAGACGCATTAAAAACCTTACTAAACTCGTTAATGATCGGATCGCCCTGATCAATCATACGATCGACCCAACGCATCAATTGCATTTGCTTTTTAGCACCTTGTTGCGGTGTTAAGTAAGATAAAATGACGGTTTCATCTTCATTACGCAATAATTTACCAATTCGTAAAAATTGACGACGACGCGCTTCATGTGAACTAATTTTTTGCACTTCAAGTAATGCATCAATTAAACGTTCATCGACTGGAAGTTTTTGAATTTGCTTGGTGTTTAGTTGAGACAATTGCTCACCTAAAGCCTCTAACCGCTGTACCGCTTTTTTCTGTTCTGTTCGGCTTGCACGCCCTACTAGTGACTCAAAATCTTCATCGGTATAACGCTGGGGTTGACGTGCCACAATTACTCTGCCTCATAAAATTTTGCTGCGAACAGCGTTTCAATTTCTTGCAATGCTTGTTCTTCATCTGTACCGTCAATGACCAACCGCAATGTCGTACCTTTGCCTGCGCCCATCATCAATAAAGACATGATGTTTTTGGCATCAATCAACTTATCGCCTTTACCAATTTGAATAGATGAGCGAAATTTGCTGGTCACTTCAATAAGTTTGCCAGAGGCGCGAGCATGTAAGCCGAGTTTGTTAATGACATCGATGGTGGTATCTATCATGACCAGTGCTTCATTTCTCTATGTAAGATTTGTACCGTCCATTTTGCCTCAAGGGCTTGCTTGAGTCTATCAACAATATAAACAGAACGATGTTGTCCACCCGTACAACCAATCGAAACCGTTATATAGTGGCGATGTCCTTCGGCAAATGCTGGCAACCACTTTTCTAAAAATTTGTAAATATCGTCAAACATTTCACTGGTTTGTTCGCTGCTTTCTAAAAAAAGTCGCACAGGTTCGTCTAAGCCTGAAAAACGTCTTAATTCCAAATCCCAGTGTGGATTGGGTAGATGACGCACATCGAATACATAATCTGTATCGAGTGGAATGCCATGCTTATAACCAAAAGATTGTAAAATCACAATTAAATTATCTGACTGACCTAATTTTGTCAGCAAAATATGTTTTAGATCGTGGACACTTTTGTCCGTGGTATCAATATGTACGGTGGCACGAAATTGGATAGGGATTAAGAGCTGCTTTTCTTCTTGAATACACTGTAACAAGCTATTAAAACGATTTGCTAATGGATGTGGTCTACGGGACGAGCTGAAACGTGAAACCAAATCCTGATCTTGCGTACTAAGATAAATAACATCGACCATACCATGTCTTTGCAATTGTTCAAAAACATGATCGAACTCTTGCATATCGGCACGCGTACTACGGATATCAACCCCCAGTGCGAGTTGCTCCAGATTATTTTCACGATCAAGTTTTGCCACAATTTCAGGCAATAACGCCAAGGGTAAGTTATCTATACAATAATAGCCCAAGTCTTCAAGCACTTGTAATGCAGAGGATTTTCCTGAACCAGACTGACCTGTAACGATCAAAATACGCTTCATGGCGTTTTGCCCTTCATTTTTTATATTTTAAAGTCGATTTGTAAATTATCAATCAAACGTGTTGAACCTAATTTAGCTGCAATAAATAGCACTAAATTTTGATCGAACTGTTCAATAGCTTGTAAATTTGGTTGGCGTGCTTCGACATAATCCACAATAAAACCCGCTTGTGTCAATTCCGTCGAAATATTGGCTAACACTTGTGAAAGCATTTGACCACTATGCAATTGTTGTTCGGCTTGCTTGAGTAATTGGTAAATTGTGGGTGCAATCTTACGTTGTTCTTCCGACAAATATCCATTACGTGAACTCAGCGCCAAACCGTCTTCCGCACGGACAATTGGTACGCCAATCACTTCCAAAGGGATATTCAAGTCTTGTACAAACTGACGAATCACTGCCAATTGTTGATAGTCTTTTTCACCGAAGAACGCATAATCAGGCTGTACGATATTAAATAACTTGGTCACCACCAACGCCACACCATCAAAATGCCCAGGGCGAGATTGACCACACAGCGCATTGGTAATTCCCTCAACTCGAATATGAGTTAAACGTGGCTGTGTTCCGTACATTTGTTCGACTGACGGCGAAAAAATAATATCGCAGCCCGCCTCTGCCAATAAGCGACTGTCTTGATCTAAGGTACGTGGATAGCTATCAAAATCTTCACCCACGCCGAATTGCGTCGGATTTACAAAAATACTGACCACCACCACATCACAGATTTTTTTTGCTGCACGAACTAACGTGATATGACCTTCATGCAAATTCCCCATGGTTGGGACAAATCCAATGATTTTTTTTGCCGTTCGTGTGGGTGCAAGTGATGCAGCTAAACCTTGTATGGTGGTTTCAGTTTTCATGAATTAAAGCTCAACTTGGAAGGTATGCTCTTTGGCAGGAAATGACTGATCTTGCACAGCAGCATGATAGGCTTTAAGCGCATCAATAATTGCTGTTTCACCTGCCTGCTCTTTCATGAAATTACGCACAAAACGCGCAACACGACCAAAGGTTAAACCCAACATGTCTTGCACAACCAATACTTGACCGTCAGTTTCATTTCCCGCACCAATGCCAATCACAGGTATATTTGGAAACCGTTCCGCGATTTCTTTACCGAGTTGAGCGGGTACACATTCCAGCAATAACACCGCTGCACCTGCATCGACCACCGCTTGGCAATCTGCAATCAATTGATCTGCTGCTTCACGTGTTCTCGCTTGAAGTTTGTAGCCACCAAATACATGAACGGATTGTGGTGTTAAGCCTAAATGCACACAGACAGGAATACCGTTACGGGTCAACACGGTGACCAGCTCACTGAGCCATGCACCACCTTCAATTTTGACCATTTGTGCACCGACTTGCATCACGGTCTTGGCATTTTTCAGCCCGTCTTCAAGCGTCGCATAACTCATAAACGGCAAATCCGTCAGAATGAACGCATGAGAATTGCCACGACGTACTGCCTCAGTGTGATACGCCATATCTTCAACCGTCACAGGCAAGGTCGAATCTCGACCTTGAATGACCATGCCAAGAGAGTCACCAATCAAAATTGTATCAATTTCAGCCAATTCCATTGCTTTTGCCAAACTAGCATCGTAGCAAGTAAGACATGAGAACTTACGTCCATCGGCTTTAAACTTTCTTAAGTCACTTAGACTAATCATGATGATGTCCTCTACAGGCTTGTCCAGAACGAAACAATCTTAGGCACTTACCCAAGACTGGTCTGCGATTACAGTCAAGTTAGCTTGCTGTACCAGTTCTAAATCTTTTAAGTGATGACCATTTAGCTGTAAATGAGCATCTAAATCGAGCAAGGGAATAACGACAAAATCACGCTCTAAAATACCAACATGCGGCACAGTTAAACGATCATTTTGTATGTGTTGTTGCCCATAAATGAGCAGATCAAGATCAAGCGTTCGTTCGCCCCAAGTGCGTAACCGTACCCGACCTGCATCTTGCTCAAATTGTTGCAATTGATCTAATAACGCAAGCGGCTCAAGTGCTGTATCCAATTGAACGACTGCATTTAAATAATTGGGTTGATCTTGCGGCCCCATCGGTGGGCTTTGATACAACTGAGAAACCTTTACAACACCTAGCGCGGCGAGTTTCGCAACAGCCTCACTGAGAATTTGTTGCGAATCATCTAAATTACTACCCAGCCCAATGTAGGTGCGAATGGTCATTGCGTCGGCCCAAATACAACTTGGGTTAAATCACGTTGTACGCGTTTACGTTTCAGAATTGGATGGTCTGCATCAATATGATTTGCATCTTTGGCTGCTTTTGCAACAAAGCGATTTGCAGATTCATCTGCTCTGACCCGTTCTTTTTTACCACGGCGACTTCTTGGTTCAGGCACATTCACCAAAGGTTCAATTTCAGTCGCTTTGGCTTCTTCAACATCCGTAGATTTACTACGACGCGCTTTGGCACGTTGTCGATTATATTGGCGTATTGCGGCTTCTTTTTTGTCAATCGACATTTCTTGGTAGGCTTCCCACCACACGCCCATGCCTTCTGTGCTGTTATCACCCGATTTTTCACGGAGTAACAAAAAGTCAAATCCCGCACGGAAGCGAGCATGTCCAGCCAGAGCTTCAATTTGTTGAGGTTTTGGATGGAGCAAACGCGTTTGCATTTCCCACACTTCACGGATAAAAGTTTCTGCAAAACGTGGAATAATGGTTCTGGTTGCTTGGCGTTTCAACACATCAAGTCCTGCTTGCGCACGCGCTTCGGCAGGAACAACACCTTTAATTAAATAAAAATCACAACGTTCTAAAAACAATTCCCAAAGCAAAACTGCATAGAAAAATGCAGGATTAATGGTCTTACCAATTTGAATTCGCTGATCGGTATTGCGTGCAGCACGTTCCATAAAAATGGTGATCTTTGGCGGAATTTCAGCAAACAATTGCTTCCAAACACCATATTCAATCAACATTGGTAATACGCGTGCAAGATGCCCCATCGTAAAGAGCTTTTGCGATTCGTCATATAAACGATGTGGTGAAACATCACGTAAGAGTTGTGTGAGTTCTGGCGTGAAAACGTCAATAATAGCTTGATCAATTTGAAAATTCAGTTTCGCCGCAAAACGTAAGGCGCGCAACATCCGCACAGGGTCTTCTTCGAAACGCTGCGCAGGTTCGCCTAAAAATCTGAGTGTTCGTGTTTGAATATCATCAACCGCGTGACAAAAATCGAGCACAATTGCTTGGCGTGGTTGGTAATACAAGGTGTTAATTGAGAAATCTCGACGTGCGAAATCTTGCTCAATCGTGCCCCAATTATTGTCACGTAAAATCATACCCGATGCGTTGGTCACTGCTTTTTTTGGCGGCGCACGGAAAGTCGCGACTTCAATCAGCTCTCGACCTGAATACACATGTGCCAACTCAAAACGTCTTCCAATAATTCGGCAGCGTCGACCAAAGACTTCTTTGACCTGAGCGGGTGTTGCATTGGTCACGGCATCGAAATCTTTAGGATGCAGACCTAACATCATATCGCGAACGCCACCGCCCACGATATAAGCCTCATAACCTGCTTTGGTCAGACTATCAAGCACATCAATAATTGAGGGAGGAAGTTGAGCTGTGGATAAACCACATTT
>DAOMAH010000040.1:0-1825 GCA_035426725.1 Acinetobacter sp. | reverse complement strand
TTTTCACGGTATTCAACAATTGCGAGCGCTTTCTTTTCACCAACACCATTCAAGCTTTGCAATTGCTGTACATTGGCTTGATTTAAACTGATTTTATCACCTTGTACCGTTTTCGCTGCAACTTGTCTTGAACCTGCTTGCTGTGTCGGTCGAGATAAGTAATAGTTATTATTCGGCTGCTTTGCCAATTGTTGATCGCGCGCTTGTTGCTGCATTTTCCACTTATCATAGGATTGGTCAAAAGATTGCGAATAACTATTGGAAACAAAAAACCAGCTTAAAATAATCGTTAAAAAAAGTTTAACTTTGCTGCTGAGTTGCGGCAAATTCATTGGATTTCCTCTCAAGTTTTAAATGTTGTTTTGCTTGCTCCCATAGTTTGTCCATTTCTGCCAAACTCATTTCTTGCAAGTCTTTGTGTTGTCGTAGTGCTTGTTGTTCTATAAAAGCAAAGCGGCTTCTAAATTTATGAATCGTTGCTAACAATGCGGTTTCACTCGACACGCCTAGTTTACGTCCTACATTGATCAAAGAAAATAGACAATCGCCAAATTCTTCTTGTATTTCATCGTTATTTTGGTTTTTGATTGCCTGTTGTAATTCAGCCAATTCCTCGTCTAATTTGCCATAAGCATCTTCAACTGTTGCAAAATCGAAACCGAGTTGCGCTGCTTTGTGCTGAATTTCATGTGCTTGAACCAATGCAGGTGCATGTTTAATGTCATCTAAGCGAGATTGTGCCTTGCCCTGTTTTTCTTGTGTTTTGATTTGCTTCCATAATTCACTGACTTGTTCAGGCGTTAAGTTTTGATATTGATCCGCTTGAAAAACGTGTGGATGTCGACGAATTAATTTTTCGCTAATTGCTTCAACGACATCTTGAAAATTAAATGCCCCTTGCTCGCTAAACATTTGTGATTGAAAAACCACTTGTAGTAATAAATCTCCGAGCTCATTGCGAATCTCATCGATATCTCCCACCCGAATTGCCGCTTCAACTTCATAGGCTTCTTCAATGGCATAGCGCGTTAAACTTACAGGTGTTTGTTGTTGATCCCATGGACATTTTTGTCTTAACTCTTGCATGATTGCTAATAATTTTTCCATGATCTTTTCCTCTTTAAACCAATTTGTTGCAGCTTGAACGCGCTTATGCATAATATATGCACGCAAGAAGTATTAATATAAAGCAAGGAAATGCAATGCAACATAGCGTGTTTATTAGTGGGGCTGCGCAAGGGATTGGAGCTGAAATTGCGCGTATATTTCACAAAAATGGTTACAAAGTTGGGATATACGATATAGATGAAGAAAAAGCACAGCATTTGGCGCAACAATTAGGTGAAAATGCCAAAGCTGGTTATTTAGATGTCAGCAATTACCGCCAGTGGCAAATCGCAATTCGAGAGTTTAAAAATTGGGCGGGTGAACTGAATATTTTAGTCAATAATGCTGGAATTCTTTACTCTGGCGCATTTGAAAATACGCCAATTCAATCCCACCATCGTACTATTGATATTAATGTGAAAGGTGTTTTAAACGGCTGTCATGCCGCTTTAGCTCATCTACAAAAATCCAGCTTTGCGCGGGTAATTAATCTTTCTTCAGCTTCTGCAATTTATGGACAAGCAGATTTAGCCTCCTACTCTGCCAGTAAATTTGCAGTGCGTGGTTTAACTGAAGCTTTAGATGTGGAATGGCAAAAATACAATATTCGTGTACTCGATGTAATGCCTTTATTCGTTCAAACCAATATGGTGAAGAATATGAATGCCAATAGTATTCAAACTATCGGCGTAGATTTCACCCCTACGGATGTAGCCAA
>DAOMAH010000039.1:0-10706 GCA_035426725.1 Acinetobacter sp. | reverse complement strand
AATCTTCAAGCCCCACGTTTGCCACTTGGTTAAGAGGAACATCTGAGCCATAGTAAGAAACCATCACGCCATTTAAAATAGATGGGTGCGCACGACCTGTACGAACTTTGGCAAAACCATGCTCCAAAGACTCCAAAGTCTTGTTCATGCGGTCTTCACTGTCTTTTTTCAGATCGTTAATCATATGATCTTCCTTACTTTTTGATTCAATAGGTATTACAAATATTTAAGCGTAGTATAAAGAGCTTTCAGGCTCACGTACATGCGTTGGTTACCTGAGTTCCTTCTTTTTCGCCCATAACAACAGAAAGCAATGCGCCAGCTTTGTTCATATCAAAGACTTGCAGCGGCACATTATGGTCACGACATAAACAAATTGCTGTTAAATCCATCACACCAAGTTTTTCGTCAAGCACTTGATCGAAAGTTAATTGGTCATATTTCACTGCATCATCATGCGCACTTGGATCTTTATTATAAACGCCATCTACTTTAGTGGCCTTTAAAATTAGATTCGCTTCAATTTCAATACCACGTAAACATGCTGCTGTATCAGTAGTGAAAAATGGATTTCCTGTACCTGCAACAAATACACATACTTCGCCTTGGCTTAAATGGCGAATGGCATCACGACTTGAATATGATTCAACGACAGTTCCAATTGGTAAAGCAGACATTAAACGTGTTTTGATATTGCGACGCACCAAAGCATCACGCAAAGCCAAGCCATTCATAACGGTTGCCAACATACCCATTTGATCGCCTGTAACACGTCCTACCAAACCTTCTTTTTGTAGTTGACTCCCGCGATATAAATTACCACCGCCAACGACAATCCCGACTTGTACGCCTAAACCAACTAAATGTGCAATCGAAAGTGACATGTGATCGAGCACTTGTGCATCAATCCCCATGTCTTTGTTTCCTGCTAGAGCTTCACCTGAAAGCTTGAGCAAAATACGTGCATAACGTGGGTTTTTAGAAGCTGACATACCTTTACTCCAAATCTACCAATTTTAAAAATTTTTCTATATTTTCATCTCATATCAAGCTGACTTGATCTGAATTAACTTTGCAAATAAATCATATTCATCTGCATCGGTAATTTCGACTTCGAGCAAGTCACCCGCTTTAATTACACTTTTATCAATATCTTCTACAAATACATGACCATCAATCTCAGGGGCATCTGCATAAGAACGCGCAACCGCAACTGGAAATTCATCTTCCAAATTATCAACCAATACAGTCATAGTTTGACCGATTCGTTTTTGTAATTTTGCCGCTGAAATTTCTTGTTGAACTTCCATGAAACGTTCGTAACGAGCTTGCTTGATCTCTTCAGCGACGTGATTTGGAAGATCATTGGCCGTTGCACCTTCAACTGGTGAATAGGTAAAACAACCTACACGATCTAATTTTGCTTCTTTCAACCAATCCAACAACATTTGGAAATCTTCTTCAGTTTCACCTGGAAAACCTACAACGAAGGTAGAACGAATCACCAAATCAGGGCATTTCTCACGCCATAATTTAAGGCGCTCTAAAGTATTTTCACTATGAGCTGGTCGCTTCATCAATTTTAAGATGCGCGGACTGGCGTGTTGAAAAGGAATATCTAAATACGGCAGAATTTTGCCTTGTGCCATTAAGTCAATGACTGCATCGACATGCGGATATGGGTAGACATAATGTAAGCGCACCCAAATTCCAAGCTGTCCGAGTGCTTCACACATGTCATAAAATTTGGTTTTAACAGGCTGACCATTCCAAAAATCAAGTTTGTACTTGGTATCAACACCATAAGCAGACGTGTCTTGCGAGATCACCAAGACTTCTTTTACGCCTGCACGTTTTAGTGCAGCAGCTTCATCCAACACACTACCAACCGGACGAGAAACCAAGTCGCCACGCATACTTGGAATAATGCAGAATGTACAACGATGATTACAGCCTTCAGATATTTTTAAATAGGCGTAATGCTTTGGCGTTAAACGCACGCCCTGTTCTGGAACTAAATCGACAAATGGATTGTGTTTTGGTGGTGCAGGCACATATTCATGTACTGCTTCCATCACATCTTGATACGCTGCTGCGCCTGTCACTTTGAGGACATTCGGATGCATTTTACGAATTTTTTCTTCGTCTTTGCCTAAGCACCCAGTGACAATCACACGACCATTTTCACTAATGGCTTCTCCAATTGCATCTAAAGATTCTTGTACCGCAGATTCAATAAAACCACAGGTATTAACAACGACAAGGTCTGCACCCTCATAATCCGATGCAACTTGATAACCTTCAGTTTTTAACTGAGTTAAAATTCGTTCAGAATCTACCAATGCCTTAGGACAACCTAAAGATACAAAACCGACTTTGGGGGTCTTCATGAATCTACGCTCCACTTTAATCGGCGTATTGTATGTCTTTTCTCAGCCGACGCATAGCTGCAAAGCAATCTGTTTGCATTACGCACCAAAAAAATGCTGGTATATTGATAATGAAATAACATTGCACTATTTTGATACATTGTAGAATTAAAAACCCTTCTTTGAACTTAATCGCATAAGGCATTTGATTCATATATTTCCAATAAGTGCTTGAATTTTAGAAAATACAAAGCTGGCTTGTATTTTGCATTACTTTGATTCAAGACTTTAATGGCTATTCTTTTAATTCACTTTTATTGCGCCATTTTAAAACAGGATGATTCACAAATGGATCAACACAACACTATCGACTACCGACTACTCGTCGATAATCTGACCACTGCCATTTTATTGGTCGATAGTAAGCTGAATATTTTTTATTTAAACTCCGCCTGTGAAGCCTTAATTGATATGAGTTTGCTGCGAGCTTCAGGTCAACCAGTACTTCAAGTTTTGCATGCACATAATGATACATTTAATACAACCGAAGCTTTGCGAAATACTTTAACTAGTGGACAACACTATACACGTCGTGAAGCTGTGATTAATGTCAGCTTCAAACCGATACATGTCGATTATACTGTTTCGCAGCTCAATACTGGTAAAAGTTCAGAACCATTACTTTTGATTGAACTCAACCCAATTGATCGAATGCTGAAAATTTCAAAAGAAGAAAATCTAGTTCAACAACATCAAGTTGCTCGCCAATTGGTTCGTGGTGTAGCACATGAAATTAAAAATCCTTTAGCTGGCATTCGCGGTGCAACACAATTACTTGCACGTAGCTTAAATGATCCTCAATATGCTGAATTTACTGATATTATTATCAGCGAAGTAGATCGTTTAACCAATTTAGCCGATACCATGCTTGGCTCGCGTCAGTTACCGAGTTATGAACATGTCAATGTACATGAACCCTTGGAGCGAGTTCGCTCACTGATTGCCAATCAAACCAAGAAAAAAATTAAAATTATTCGTGATTACGACCTTTCACTCCCCGATGTGATGGCAGATCGCGACCAACTCATTCAAGTGATGCTCAATATCAGTGTGAATGCCGTGCAAGCCATGACGGAAAATAAAGACTTTTTCCAAGATTCTACACCTGAACTGCTGTTAAGAACACGCATACAACGCTTAGTGACAATTAATGGCGTGTTACATCGTTCAACTGTACGCATAGATATTGAAGACAATGGCCCAGGTGTGCCAGAAAATATTTTAGAGTCAGTGTTTTATCCGCTTGTTACAGGACGAGCGAAAGGCACTGGTTTAGGCCTGAGTATTGCGCAAAACATTATGCACCAACATAACGGAATGATTGAATGTCAGTCCGTTTCAGGAAAAACCGTATTTAGCTTATATTTACCTTGGGAGACAGACCGTGTCACGAAATAAAATTTGGGTAATTGATGACGATCGTGCCATGCGTTGGGTACTTGAAAAAACATTTAAAGATGAAGGTTTTGATGTCTCCAATTTTGAAGAAGCGCAAACAGCTTTAGATCGTTTACATGATGAAGCACCTGATGTCATTTTGACTGACATTCGGATGCCTGGCATTGACGGTTTAACTTTTCTCTCCAAAGTCAAAAATACGCACCCTGACCTACCCGTCATTATCATGACAGCTCACTCGGACTTAGAGTCGGCTGTGTCTAGTTATCAAACTGGTGCTTTTGAATACTTACCTAAACCTTTTGATATTGATGAAGCTTTAGCATTAGTTAATCGTGCAATTTTGCATGTTAATAAATTGCAGCAACAGGAAGCCACCAAAGCGACTGCCTTGCCAATACAATCAACCGAAATTATCGGCGAATCACCTGCTATGCAGGAGGTTTTCCGTGCGATTGGTCGATTATCGCAATCGCACATCACCGTGTTGATTAATGGCGAATCAGGTACAGGTAAAGAACTTGTTGCTCATGCTTTACACCGACATTCACCACGGCGTGCCAAGCCATTTATTGCTTTGAATATGGCAGCCATTCCTAAAGATTTAATTGAAACCGAATTATTTGGGCATGAAAAAGGTGCATTTACAGGTGCAAACACCCAACATCATGGACGATTTGAACAAGCCAATGGCGGTACATTATTTCTAGATGAAATTGGTGATATGCCATTTGAAACGCAAACACGCCTGCTTCGTGTCTTGGCGGATGGTGAATTTTACCGTGTCGGTGGACATGTACCTGTGAAAGTCGATGTCCGAATTGTTGCGGCAACCCATCAAGATTTAGAAAAATTGGTCAATGATGGACGTTTCCGCGAGGACTTGTATCATCGTCTCAATGTCATCCGCATTCATATTCCTAAATTGGCACATCGCAATGAAGATATTCCGATGTTGGCACAACACTTTTTGGCACGCGCAGGTAAAGAATTGGGCGTAAGTCCAAAAATCTTACGTACTGAAACTACAGACTATATGCAACAACTGCCATGGCCTGGAAATGTGCGTCAGCTCGAGAATACTTGTCGTTGGCTTACAGTTATGATCACGGGTCGTGAGGTTTATCCTGAAGATTTACCTGCTGAACTCAAACAAGCGTCATTACAAAAGGTAGCAGTCGATTCTACGCCACTTGCTGCAAGTAATCATCCTGCTCAAGTCGAAAGAGTTGCGATACAACAATGGGATGAATTGCTCGGTTTATGGGCAATGCAAAAACTTAAAAATGGTGAAATGAAAATCTTAGATATCGCTACACCTATGTTTGAGCAAGTTTTAATTAATGCAGCACTTCAACAAACTCGTGGACGAAAACGCCACGCGGCAGAACTTTTAGGTTGGGGACGAAATACCTTGACTCGTAAACTAAAAGAACTCGGCATGGAATCGAACGATGACGAGGAAGAAGAAAGTCAAACTGTTTGATTGAATGAATTTAAGGCGAGTAAGTGATTACTCGCCTTTTGTATTACCTAGAATATATCTACTTAATAACAAGATAAAACCCTTATCAACTTTATAACCATACAAACTATAGGGTTTTTGTTATAATAGCGCAAAGCCATCTAAATTTTGCTGAGTGTAATGACCGATATTTGCTATCCAAACGCTGAACAACCTCAAACCCGTCGCGGTCAAGAACGTCGCCTTGCCTTATTGCTTTGCGCGACCGATTTAATTCTTGAAAAGGGTTACGATGCTGTTTCATTGGATGATATCGTCAACCATGCAGGCGGCTCAAAAGCGTCAATTTACAAATACTTTGGCAATAAAGAAGGCTTATTTACCGCAATTTGTGATTATCGCCGTGAGTTATTCTTTAAAGATATTTGTGTGCCCTATATTTCAGGTGTGACTGATTTAAGAAATTATTTGATTCAAACCTTACAACGTTTTTATCAACACATTATTCAGCCTAAAAACCTAAGCTTTATGCGCATTTTTTTAGAGCAATCGCAAAACAACAGCGAACTCGCGCATTATCTTTACGATAAATGTGCCATGAATATTCAAAATAGTGTTTCTTTAGCACTCGAACAAGCAAACCACGCAAGTGAAATTTTCTGCTCAAATCCGCACTATTCTGCGACCATGTATTTTGGCATTTTACGTGATGTTGAATGGCGTATGCTGATGGGCTTAGATGCTCCCGAAAATGATCAAGAAATATTTGATTATATTAACTTTTCTGTTGATTTATTTTTAAAAGCACATCAAAAAAACTAATTCTTTTGCATTTTAATATGCTTATAGTATAGTAGACGCTTCTTTTTTTATTCACCACCCATTAAATAGATATTAGTTATTGTTTTTATTCAATAATTAATGTGGGACTAATTATGACGCTTCGGCATTTCCTAACTTTACGTGACCTTTCCTCTTCTGAACTGCAACGCGTTTTAGATCGTGCACATGAACTCAAACGACTGCAACATAGCAATACGGTCTATCAGCCTTTTGTCGGCAAAGTTTTAGGAATGATTTTTGAGAAATCGAGTACCCGTACGCGTATTTCTTTCGAGGCAGGCATTTGTCAATTTGGGGGCAATGCAATTTTCCTTTCCCCTCGTGACACACAGCTTGGTCGTGGTGAACCGATTGAAGATTCGGCACGTGTTATTTCGAGCATGTTAGATATCGTGATGATCCGTACTTTTGGACATGACATTGTTGAGCGTTTTGCCGCATATTCAAAAGTACCTGTAATTAATGGTTTAACCGATGACCATCATCCTTGCCAACTTCTTGCCGACCTACAAACTTACCAAGAACATCGTGGCAGTATTGCGGGTAAAACTGTGGCGTGGATTGGTGATGGCAACAACATGTGTAATTCATATATTGAAGCAGCTCAGATGATGGGTTTTCAGCTCAAAATTGCTTCGCCACAAGGCTTTGAACCAAAACCAGAATTTTTAGCAGAATTTGCCGATTGCGTTGAAGTTTTTAATAATGCGGAAGATGCTGCGGTAAATGCTGACCTGATTGTGACCGATGTTTGGGCGAGCATGGGGCAAGAAGAAGAACAAAAAATTCGTGAAAAAGCCTTTGCCGATTTCCAAGTCAATGAAAAATTGATGGATTTAGCGCATCCAGATTGCCTCTTTATGCATTGTTTACCAGCACACCGTGGCGAAGAAATTTCTGAAAATATGCTCGATCATAAAAATGCCGTGGTTTGGGATGAAGCAGAAAACCGTTTACATGCACAAAAAGCCTTGATGGAATTCTTACTCCTAGAAAATCTCAAAAAAGATTAGCTTTAAAAACAGCATCATGAGATGCTGTTTTTATTTATGAATTCTAAATTGACAGTCATATAAAAACACTTATAGTTAAATGATCTATTAGCACCAGTCTCTCTGTAATGAGAACTTATAGGGTACAGCGGACGTTATGACTTCACTCGAACAATCACTGGCTGAAATTCCAAGTTTTTCTTTGGTGCACGAACACCTCTTTAGCTCTGCACAACCTTCAGCCGAGCAATTACAACACATTAAAGAATATGGATGCAGTACGGTTATCAACCTTGCGACCAGTAAATCTGACAACCATTTAGCCCAACAAGATCAAATCTGTTTGGATATTGGTTTGCATTACATTCATATTCCAATCGACTGGGATGTCCCATGTTCAGATCAATGTCTTTTTGTTTTAGATTTGATTGATCACTTGGTGCAAAACGAAACTGTATGGTTACACTGTGCTAAAAACATGCGTGTCAGCAGCTTGATGTATCTTTACCGTCAATTCTATATGAATGTTGATTTACCGACGGCTCAAGAAATGTTGCATCAAATTTGGGAGCCCAATGAGACGTGGACAGGTCTCATTCACAGTATCAGTCTACAGCTACAAGGTCGTAAGGCGACACAAGAATTACAACAATCGTTAAATGATACTGATCATTTAACTTGATGAGAAATGAGAACCGTCGCCGTTGCAAGTATGCCTTCATCTCGCCCTGTAAAACCTAATTTCTCTGTTGTGGTGGCTTTAATACTAATTTGAGTCACATCGACTTCCAAAACATTGGCAATACTTTGGCGCATTTCTAAGTTATGTTTTGCAAGTTTAGGGCGTTCACAAGCCACGGTAATATCAGCATTATTTAAATGATAACCTCGATCTAAAATTAGCTGATATACATGTTTAAGTAATACTCGACTGTCTGCCCCTTTAAAAGCAGCATCTGTATCTGGAAAGTGCTGCCCAATATCTCCCAAAGCCAATGCACCTAATAAAGCATCACATAAGGCATGCAAAACCACGTCACCATCTGAATGTGCTTTTAAACCCTGCGTATGGGGAATTTTAACGCCTGCAAGCGTAACAAAATCACCTGCTTCAAATGCATGCACATCGATGCCCTGTCCAATTCGAATTTGCGCAACCATATCATTTTCCTTCTGCAAAAAACGGAACTAATCTTGTATTTTGGCTTTCTATTTCGCTATAGTACGTGGAGTAAATTTGACTTAAAGTATAAGAGATTATGCGGTTGAACTTTGTAATAAATCAATTAAAGAAATCGTGTTTTCTGATTATATTAAGTTGTTTTTTCTCAACATTATCTTCAGCGGCAGCGATCGACTGTCGCAGTAAAAATACTGATTTGAACAAAGTCTGCTCCAAACAATACGATGAGCAACGACAACGATTAAATAGTAAGTTTTTAACGGCATACTTAGTGACTGATGCGCCCTTAGAACTTTTGAATGACACGCAAAAAATTTGGTTGAATCAGTTAAAACAATGTAAATCTAAAACCTGTTATCAACAGCAGTTTGATACACGTTTGGACGATTTAAATTTTTATACGTCAATGAATCAAACCTTAACGCAACACTATCTCAAATATGAAAATGGCAAATTGGCTGCGCAACCGATTCATATGCAAATCCATCAGTTAGACAAAGATAAACTAAAAATTGAAGGACTTGCTTACCGCAACCCCAATAATCGTATAGAAACACAAACCTTGTCGCTGTTGGCTTATAGTTCGCCTGAGCAAAAAAATAATATCACTGATAACGAAAAGAAATGCCAATACCAATTTGATTTTCAAAAGTTTCTATTAATTGTAAAAACAGAACAGAAAGGTTGCGAGCGTTTTACAGGCACTTATCGCTTATACGATTAACTTTGAAACCTACCCAACTTGCAAACTAAAGCCGATGTAATTACATCGGCTTTAGACATTTTATGGTAGTAAGTTTTTTAATAGGGCGGTCTCTAAGTTGAAGTGCAACACCTAAAGAATTAAGGTGTTGCCATGTCATATCATCATCTCAGTCTGGATGAGCGTAATCAAATCCAGCAAATGCTTAACCATTTCTAGCACTGGATGAAATCGGCGAAATCGCCAATCCTAAAGAATTGGGAAATTTAGCCTATTCACTATCAAATGGTTTAGGTAAAGCCCGAATGAGCCGCCACCTAACGGCAAAAGCAAGTTGTGATTGGCGCGTCATTTTCCTATCCAGTGGCGAGGAAAATCTAAAAGAGATCATGGAGCAAAACGGACAAAAAACCAAGTTAGGGCAAGAAATCTGAATGCTTGATATTGATGTTGATCAATCTCAATATGGGATATTTGATCAAGTGGATTTTGCACAGGACGGTGCGAATCAATCAAGGTTGCTGGTTGAACGTTCAAACCAATATTACGGTACGGCAGGCGTTGCATGGCTGGAATATTTAACCAGCAATAAGGCGATTATAGCCGCCGACAGCAAGGATTTATTGAAGCAATACCGTATAGATTTAAGTCATGGTTACAAAGAGGGGCATATTGAGCGTGTTGCAAATAGCTTTGCACTGATCGCCGTAGCGGGTGAATTAGCAACGCAAGCGGGCATTACAGGCTGGCAACAAGGGCGCGCGTTTGAAGCAACTCAAACCGTATTTAAACTATGGTTAAGCAACTTTGAACAGGTCGGCGATTTTGAAGATCGGCACATATTGCAATCAGTGAGATCATTTTTTGAAGCAAACGGCAATGCACGCTTTGACACCATGCAACAAGGGCGCATCACACCGACTGAATACCCTGAAATGAATGAGGGCGTAGACAGTCACCAAAATATAAGAGCCAAAACCTTGTATCGGGTGGGCTTTAGACAGTTAGACACACAAGGTAAATTGATTGCTTATCTTGTTCACTCACGACAGTTTAAAGATGTAATTTGCAACGGTTTAGACCCTAAGAAAGTTTCCAAAACCTTAGTCAAACATAAATGGCTTGAGCATGAGCAAGGCAAAAGCACTAAACCAGTTCGCGGCATTGAAACTAAAAAGCCTGTAAGAATGTATGTTTTCAATGAATCAGTCTTTACCTATGACATTGAACAAGCAACCAATCCACATATACAGCTACTAAACACAGGCAAAACCGTAGAAATCTAACCTTTCACAGATCGCCAAAACGGTTTTTTTGCCGTTGTGGTGTATGGAGGCTTTTATCTTGGATATTGCACAACAGTTATTTGAATCTATTCAACAATACGGCGCACCTATTGAAATTAATACAGATCAATCATTACGTTTAAGCCATGCTGATCATGTACCTGATGCATTGATTATTCAAATCAAACAATTTAAAGCAAAGATTATTCAATATTTGCAGCAATGCGCTGTGTCTGATCTTATTGAGGAAATTGCACAGCAGGGGGCGAGCATGGAACTACTGGAGGGCGGACAGTTACGCCTACACCACGCTGATTATCTACCTGATGAATTGTTGCAGCGCATCCGCCAAAATAAGCTGCAAATCGTGGCACATCTAACGCCGCCTACCGAATCAAAACAACCAC
>DAOMAH010000038.1:3750-10762 GCA_035426725.1 Acinetobacter sp. | reverse complement strand
CGATGAATCAATTCTAAATATTTTTTTCCCGTCGCAGCACGTAAAGCTTCAATCAAGCCATACGCTACGCCACTGCCACCATGTACGGCAATACCTGACGGTTTATTCACCACCAACAAACCTTCATCTTCATACACCACACGACTGAGTAGGCTTTGCGCCACGCTATCACTCACAGGTGCAGACGTTTCATCTTTTTGCTCATAGCGAATCGGAGCAACACGAATCTGATCGCCAATTTTTAACTTTGTTTCTGCTTTAATTCTTTTTTTATTAACGCGTACCTGTCCTTCACGCATCAAACGATAAATTCGACTTTTTGGAACACCCTTTAATCGGCTAAATAAAAAATTATCAATTCGTTGCCCTTCTTGATGTTCGTCTACCTCAAACCAAGTAATGTTTTGCCATTGTTGTGTAGAATTCATACGCTCGATTTATCCAAGATTGACAGAAAATGATTAAAATATGATCATTTAACTTAGTGATTTCACAAGAAAACTCAACTTAGCCCATAGGCAGAAGCTGCAAGGTTTGGTATATTCAGCGCACGGATACCACCGTAAGTGAAGATCACATCAGAAATTTTATTCAATTAAGATTTCAAATAGATGAGATATTCACCTAGAACTCGGATAGGTCCTAAAGAATTATGCCAACGCCGAAGGCTTATTATATCGGCAAAATGATCAACTGTTGCGTTTAATTGTGCCTATGCACCAACAGTTTGTTCAGAAAAATATGTCGCCAACAAGTTTGTTGGTAATTAAATGTAAACTGATACACATCAGACAATTTGCTCCCTGATTCGCATTCAGGCTAAAGCGTTGATGCATTGGAATTGCTAAGTAAGAGATACGATGATCATTCCGTATCCAGACTCCAACAGGGTCGACTTCCATGCTAAATGACAATGAAAGTCACCATCCAATGCACCGCTCACCCGCCAGTGAAGCTTACAGGTCACGTATATTGATGAATACAGTATTGCGAATATTAAACCGCTAGATCAAAGCCTAAAAACTGGATTTACAACCCAAGTTTTCAGAACATCAACTTAAATAAGTTGTTTCTGACTATTGATCATGGTGCTTTGACGTTCGCGCAAAAGTATTGAGCCAATTGTTTGTGTGCGTCACTATTAGGTGTCTGCCATGAAACGTATGTTGATTAATGCAACTCACGCCGAAGAAGTTCGCGTTGCACTTATCACTGGAAATCGTCTTTACGATTTCGATTTAGAAAACCGTACCCGTGAACAAAAAAAATCAAATATCTATAAAGGTCATGTTACTCGCGTAGAACCCTCGCTCGAAGCTGTATTTGTAGAATATGGTGCAGGTCGTCAAGGCTTCTTGTCGATGCGTGAAATCGCAAATTCATATTTCAAAGCTGATCCGCGTCAAACGTCGAACATTCGCGAATTAATCACCGAAGGCACTGAACTGCTTGTTCAAGTGGAAAAAGAAGAACGTGGCAATAAAGGTGCTGCGCTTTCGACCTTTATTTCATTGGCAGGTCGTTATTTAGTTCTTATGCCAAACAACCCGAAAGGTGGCGGTATTAGTCGTCAAATTTCAGGTTCGGTACGTGACGAACTGAAAGAAATTTTATCGTCTTTAAGCCTACCCCGTGGTATGAGCGTGATTGTACGTACCGCTGGAATTGGGCGTTCTCAAGAAGAACTTCAACTCGACTTGCAACATTTGCTCGATCTTTGGGCACAAATTCAAGGGACTGCAGGTACTGGCCCATCGCCGATGCTGGTTCACCAAGAAGCTGGCGTCGTAACTCGTGCCATCCGTGATTATTTACGTGATGATGTTGCTGAAATTTTAATTGATAGTGAACAAGCCTATAACGAAGCCTATAACTTCGTTAAAGCGGTGATGCCTCGTCAGTTAGACAAACTCAAAACTTATACTTTAAATGAGCCTTTATTTGCGCATTTTGGTATCGAAAGCCAAATTCAAACCGCTTATGAACGTGAAGTAAAATTACCTTCTGGCGGTTCAATTGTGATTGACCAAACCGAAGCGTTGGTTTCAGTAGATATTAACTCTGCAAAATCGACCCGTGGTCAGGACGTTGAAGATACCGCTTTAAATACCAACCTTGAAGCAGCCGAAGAAATTGCACGTCAATTGCGTTTGCGTGATATTGGTGGCTTGGTGGTGATCGATTTTATCGACATGACCAAAGACCGCAATCAACGCATGGTTGAAGCTAAATTACGTGAAGCAACGCAAAGTGACCGCGCACGTATTCAGTTCGGTCAATTGTCACGTTTTGGTTTGATGGAAATGAGCCGTCAACGCCTCCGCCCTTCTTTAGAAGAAGCAACAGGCTATGTTTGCCCACGTTGTCATGGCACAGGTATGGTTCGTGACTTACGCTCACTTTCACTCTCGATTATGCGTAAAGTTGAAGAAATTGCGTTACGTGAACGTCAAGGTGAAGTGCAAGTTGAAGTGCCTGTTGAAATTGCAGCATTTTTGTTGAATGAAAAACGTCATAGTTTGATTTATTTGGAACAGACCTCAAATGTGCGTGTAACCGTTTTACCGCATCCGCATTTGGAAACACCGCACTATGAAATTCAATACAATGCAAATGGTTTCGCTCCATCTAGCTATGAACGTACTGAAGCAACGCGTTCTAGTGAAAAAGAATTGGGTTATGAATCTTCAGATTGGCACTTAGGCGAACCTGAACATCATCATCCAGCTCCTGCACAAAATAACAAAACTGCTGTTGCACCTCAAAAGAATGCAGCGCAACAAGCGGCTACAACTGTTCAACCTAGCCAAACTCAAGCGACCACACAAAAAACGGCGAGTCCTTGCGCATGGTTAGAAAACCTATTTGTTCAAAAACAAGCGCAAACGACTGATCATTCGCGTACTGCGCAAAATGCAGCGTCTGCAATTGAACAAATGATTAATAACGGCGCAGTCAGCCGTGGCCAATTCGGTCAAGTTGCGCCTGCTACGGTGTCTACTGAGCATAAATCTACACCTGTGACTTCAAGCAACAACGTGTACATGTCTCAAGCACCTGCGAAGCAAGAAGCACGTGAAAACCTAGAGAAAGATGAAAAAGCACAACGCCCAAATCAATCTCAAAATCAGAAAAAGCGTAAACACAAAGAACAACGTGAACATCACGTGCAGAGCAATCAAGAACCTCAAACTCAGGTTCAAGAGGAATTCACACCTGCACCACGCCAAGAACAACGTGATGTAAAACGTCAACCAAAACGTCAACATTCTCAAGACGTACAGCAAAACGTTGCAACGCAAGAAGTTCAAGGCAATGAGGGCAATGCTGTTCCGCGTCGTGATCGTAATAATCAACAACGACCAAACCGTCCGAACCGTCATCGCGATCAAAGTGTGTTGAATGAAACCGCAACTACACCTGTAGAGCAAGTAAATCCACAGCAAATCAAAGTGGATGTGATTGATGTTCCACGTGATGAACCAATGAGCACTGCTTTGGTAGTCAATATTGATCAAGGGCAAAGTGAAATTGTTGCGTTAAATCCACAACAATCTCCTAGCGTAGCTCCAGCCCCACAAGCTGAAAAACCAGTCGATGCGGTGGTAGAGAATCGTGAAATCACGCCTGCTGCTACTTCACCAGTTGCTGAAGTGATTGAGGTGCAAGTTGCAGAAGTCACAACTGAGCCAACACGTGCAAGCAATGATCCGCGCGCGCGTCGTCGTCAAGCGCGTGGCAATCAACAGGCTCAAAAATCGGTTGAGAAAGTTGCGCCATCGCAAATCCCAACGTTGGGTCTATATACCTTAGGCAGCTTAATTCGCCATGTGTATGGCGATGATTGTAATATTTTGATTGACCAATTTGGTTTAGTCACTACATTCAATCGTGCTTTGATAAAGTTCACTGAACAATATGAACAAAGCCAAGGCACACCAAGTACTCCGCAAGAAAAGCGTCCAGTCACTCGGGATGTGGAACTTCCGAGCCAAAAGCCAACTGCAGAAGCTGAACCAGCGGAAGTGTTAGCGTTGACTCCACCGGAATCGTCTGCGGTACGTGTCGGTAATGATCCACGTGAACGTCGTCGTTTAGCCAAGCTTGCGGTGGAGCAAGCCAAAGAAGTGAATCAGCCTTCAACTACTGCCGCAGTAGTAGAAGAAAAGCCAACTGAGGTCATTGTAGAGGCCAATGTTGAAACTGAATCAGCTCAGCAACCTGCTTTGGAACTATCAACGCCTGACGTTGTCGCTACAGAAAATACTGTTGAAGCAATAGCGTCAGTAGATGTTGATGCTGAAGTCGCTGAATCGGTAGATGAGACCAACGAATCGTCGACTGATCTTGAGTCGGAAGATGATGCGGCATTAGACAAAGATAAATCTGCCCGCCCACGTCGCCCACGTGGTCGTCCACCGAAGAAAAATATTGTTGGCAGCGAGTAACTCACTCAATTCTGCCCAATAAAAAGAGCCTAGTCATTCCGATGACTAGGCTTTTTTTGTAAAGTACTACTCGTAGGAATAGAAATCATGTGAGCATTGCTTAGCTGCATTATTTTCATGCTTGCACAGGCTAAATGTTGCAATAAAAATCATTGATTGCGGATATACGTCGCTAATATGAATGTATTTTTAAATCAACTTGCCATTTTGGATTAATCGAAAAATAAACAGGATTGATATGAGCCAAACTACCAAGACCGATATTATTACCCTTAGTGATGTTGCAACTAAATTGCCGAACTTCATCACTAAAGTCCCTCATATCCTGAATGGTCTGAAACAAGCCTATTTGCGAACCCCAAATACTCCTGCTGGTTTAGGTATTGCTTTTGAAAAAGCAGTAAAACGCAATCCCAAGGGCATTGCTTTATTATTTGAAGATCAAAGCTATAGCTATGAAGCTTTGAACGAATGGGCAAACCAAATTGCACATTACTATTTATCTTTAGGTGCAAAAAAAGGCGATGTAATTGCAGTGATGGTTGAAAATCGTCCTGAATTAATCGCGACTATTGTGGGCCTTGCAAAACTCGGCGTGACCATTGCTTTAGTCAACACCTCGCAAATTGGTAAAGTACTGGCGCATAGCATCAATCTCGTCAATCCAATTGCAGTAATTGCAGGCGAAGAAGTACGTTCTGCAATTGATGACGTACGTAAAGATTTAAATATTGCACAAGACCGCTTCCATTGGTTTGCAGATCAAGAAACCCGTAAAAATGCAGGAACTGCACCACAGGGTTACGTTAATTTAGCTCAAGTGATTGGTGAATTTCCAAAGTTCAATCCAGCGACGACCAGCACCGTTATTGGCAAAGATGGCTTGTTCTACATCTATACCTCAGGCACAACAGGTTTACCGAAAGCCGTGATCTTTAGACATAGCCGCTGGACGCTCGCTTATGGTACTTATGGGCATATTCTAAATCTGGGCAAAGATGACGTGATGTATGTGACCTTGCCGCTTTACCACGCAACAGGTGTCGTGGTGTGCTGGTGTGGTGTGATTGCAGGTAGCTCTACCCTTGCCATTCGTCGTAAATATTCAACCACTGGATTTTGGCAAGATGTTCAAAAATTTAATGCATCTGCCATTGGTTATGTCGGCGAATTATGTCGTTATTTGATTGATGCACCAACCACTGAACTTGATCAAGGTCACCGTGTCACCAAAATGATTGGTAACGGTATGCGTCCGAACATTTGGAGTAAATTCAAAGACCGTTTTGGGGTAAAAGAAGTCCTTGAGTTATATGCATCAAGCGAAGGTAACGTCGGCTTCAGCAACATCTTTAACTTTGACAATACCGTTGGTTTCTCTCCGACACCGTATGCAATTGTTGAATTTGATAAAGAAAAAAATGAGTTCGTGCATGACAGTAAAGGTTATTGCAAGAAAGTTAAAACTGGAGAAACAGGCTTACTAATTGGTAAAATTACCAGCCGCTCACCGTTTGATGGCTATACCGATCCAGAAAAAAATAAGTCTGTGATCTTAAAAGATGTGTTTGAAAAAGGTGATTCTTATTTCAACACAGGTGATTTAGTCCGTGATATTGGTTTCCGTCATGCACAGTTTGTTGACCGCCTAGGGGATACTTTCCGCTGGAAAGGCGAAAATGTTTCAACCACAGAAGTTGAAAACATGGTGTGTGAATTTGAAAAGATTGCCGAAGCCGTGGTGTATGGCGTAGAAATTCCAAACACCAATGGTCGTGCGGGTATGGCTGCAATTACTATGAAAGATGGTGAAGAACTGCAAGCGGCTGATTTGACAGAAATGTTAAGCGTCTTTAAAAAATGCTTACCTGCTTATGCCATTCCTGTGTTCTTACGCGTTCAAGCCAAAGTTGAAACAACAGGTACGTTTAAGTACCAAAAGAACAAATTGAAAGAAGACTCATTTAACCCCAATAAAACCAATGAACGTATTTTGGTTCTATTGCCAGGCTCAACTTGTTACTGCGACGTAACGACAGAAATATTCGGCAATATTGAAAAATACCAATATCGTTTCTAAAATATTGGTGGAATAAACAAGAGGAAATCGTGCTTTTTATAGGCAATCATCTGCATGTTTTGCAATTTCCTCTTGTTTTAGCTGGATAAGTTGCTAGAATACGCAACATCAAAAGATGCAGTGCTTGGAAGTTTCGACTTTCCTCTGAATCACGTTGAGTTTGAATGTAAGAGAATTATCTTGCGAAGCGTGCTTCTCATCTCTTACACTCGAGTAAAATAGTATTTTACTACTCCTCGTTCAGGGTCGTTAGCTCAGCTGGTAGAGCAGCGGACTTTTAATCCGTTGGTCCCGCGTTCGAATCGCGGACGACCCACCACTTCATGTTTTGACCTGTAAAATGATTAGATAACCCGATGTTATCTACATTTGTAAGACTACGCGCTTCGCTTGTCTTGCAAAAATTTTAGAATTTTATTCTAAAATCTTTTCAGGGTCGTTAGCTCAGCTGGTAGAGCAGCGGACTTTTAATCCGTTGGTCCCG
>DAOMAH010000038.1:0-3650 GCA_035426725.1 Acinetobacter sp. | reverse complement strand
CGTTCGAATCGCGGACGACCCACCAAATTCAAAAAAGCCTTTCATTTGAAAGGCTTTTTTATTTTGTGCATTCAGTTCTAAACAATTCATATTATGGGATGGCTTAAGCATGAATCATCCCATATATGTTTAGATCTTATTTAAAATTTACATATTTCCTAAAGCCTTTACGACATTGCCTAAGCGTTTTCCTTGCGCTTCACATAAAGTTTTTTCATCTGTACTCAGGCTTTGGTCATGTCGAGGACCGCTTACATGGCTTGCACCATAGGGTGTGCCCCCTGTTTTGGTATTTGATAAAGCAGCCAGCGAATTCGGTAAACCTAAAATCATCATGCCATGATGAAATAATGGCGGAAGCATGGTGATTAAGGTGCTTTCCTGCCCTCCATGCATAGACCCAGAAGATGTAAATACACAGGCAGGCTTGTCATGTAACGCCCCGTTCAGCCATAAACTAGTGGTTTGATCCCAAAAATATTTCATCTCACTGGCCATATTGCCAAAACGAGTGGGTGAACCTAGCGCTAAACCTGAACAATACGTAAGATCATCCAAAGTACAATAAATATCCCCTTCAGCTGGAATACTCGGCTCAGCTTGAGTGACTACAGTGGCTAAATTAGGTACCGTGCGAATACGAGCGCTGACGCCCGCTGCTTCAATTCCATTGGCAATTAAATGCGCCATTTGTCGAGTTGAACCGTATTTACTGTAATAAAGAACGAGAACGTAAGGTTGCATTAGTTTCAAGAAGTTTGTTAAAAAGAACACTATACGACATTTTTTATATTTTAAGCGGCAAAATATCTTGTGAAAACACAGGATCATGATTAAAAATAACGAGGAAAATAACCATGATGTTAGAGCGTTATCTGAGAAAATTACCTTTTTTTAAAGATACATGGTTTCAATTTATTCTCTTTATCATTCGACGCTTTGAGGCCGATCGCTGCCGCGAGCAAGCAGGTTCACTGACCTATACCACGCTATTTGCAGTCGTTCCGATGTTGACGGTATTTTTAGTTATTATCTCGTCTATTAAAGCTTTAGAACCTGCTAGACAACAATTGCAGCAACTCATTTATAGTAACTTTCTTCCGAAAAGTACCATTGCCTTTGATAAAGCACTAGATGCCTTTACCGATAAATCAAGCAATCTAACCGTCATTGGGGTGATTTTCCTATTTATCACTACGGTGTTGATGCTCACGTCGATTGAAACGGTATTTAACCGTATTTGGCGCGTCAAAGAAACGCGGACAGGTTTAGTCGGTTTTATGCGTTACTGGACGATTATTTCTTTAGGCCCGATTCTACTCGGAAGTGCCTTTGTGATTTCGTCTACCGTTGCATCCATGAATATTCTCAGCAATAATTTTGCAGGCTACCAAGTCGATGGTGCGTTTCTGTTATGGATGATTTCATTTTCACTCACCATTGTGGGCTTTTTCATTTTGTATTGGACGATTCCAAACCGCGTCGTACCGATCTTTTCGGCGGTGATTGCGGCGTGTTTCAGTGCCTCGATTTTTGAAATTTTAAAACGCTTATTTAGCTGGGTAATGAGTAACTTCACCAGTTATGAAATCGTCTATGGCGCATTTGCTGCCGTTCCTATTTTCCTTTTGTGGATTTATCTGTCTTGGAACATTATTTTATTGGGCGTTGAAGTGAGCTATGCCCTAACTGCGTTCCACTCAGACAAAGAACAGAAGCGTCATCCGATTTTAATGTTTTTGGATATTTTGGAACTGTTTTATAAGAAACAACAATACGGTGAAAGTGTCAGTGAACACGAATTGCTGCAAATTATTGGTCGAAGTGAACTGGGTCGACTGCCTGCGTATATCTTGCAACTAGAACAGCAAAACTTGGTCAAACGTACCGATCAAGATGAATATGTCTTGGTCAAAAACCTAGAAAACGTTGATTTCTGGAGTTTCTTCACCGCTTTACCGTACTCATTGCCTTTAAAAAATGATTTATTGCATCTGCATCAAAACGATGAGTGGATTGCAAGACTTGGGCCTGCCTTGATTGAAAGTGATGAGTACTTAGCCGCCAAACTGTCTATTCCACTGGCGAGTCTTTTTGAAACCAAATAGAAAAAGGGCGTAGTGATTACGCCCTTTGCATTTTAAAGCGATTTAGCGACAAAACGTCGTCCAAATATGCTCATGATTTGAATTGATTAATTTCATGCTCAATTGATCTTGTGAATGCAATGCCCCGACACCTGCGGGCGTGCCTGTCATAATGACATCACCTGCTTGCAAACTAAATGATTGATTAATATCAACCAACAAAGTGGCAATATCAAAGATCATATCGGTACTCAAACCATGCTGACGCTCAACACCATTAACACTGAAACTAAGCTCTAAAGCATTAACATCTGCAATCGACTCGATTGCCACCCAATCTGCCAATACGCATGATCCATCAAACGCTTTCGCTCGTTCCCACGGTTGTCCTTTGCTTTTCAGCTCATTTTGTACATCGCGCAAGGTTAAATCCAAACCCAATGTCACCGCCCCGATTGCATTTAGTACTTTAATTTTATCGGTTTCTTGTGAAAGTGTGTGCGCTATTTGAATACAAATTTCACATTCAAAGTGGCATTCGCCTAGTGCCTGATTCCACACAATCCCCTGCGCTAAAGTAGCTAAACTACTTGGCGGCTTCATAAACAATACAGGGCGATCAGGAATCGCATTTCCCAGTTCTTTGGCATGTTCCGCGTAGTTTCGACCTACACAAATAATCTTTGAAGGCTGTAAAGACATGATCGCTTCCTAAGTATAAATTGTGACGCTGGTTATTTTTTAAAGCTTTGTTCAAATTTACCTTGCTCAGTGGCATCGACCAATGCGCGTTTCGGTACAATCACCACAGTGTGATTCTTTAGTTCCAACATATAAGTCAATTTACCAATTGCAAAAGACTGCACATCGGCATACTGCGCTCGGTGTTTTTTCCCAGCGGCATAGAGTTCAAAGTGATCTTGATAGAGATCAATTCCTTGCTCGCTTTTACCAAATTGATAACGTACAAATTGACGTTTAAACAACATTGGTAAAACCCAATAGCGCATGATGCCTTGCATTAATAGGAAAAAAGCCCCTAAAGCCACAAAATAACGCCCAACACCGCTGAACCCGAGATAAACACCCCACAACATAATCGCAATACTAATCACAGGCGTTAAAAAACGACTAATCGTTTTTTTACCAAAGGTCACCAAGGCAAAACCATCTTGCGATTCGTCTAAGTTCAAATAATAGCGTAAGGAAATACTTGGGGATTGTTCAGACATCATTTTGTTCTAACATTGAAAAGCTGCGGTTATTAGAGCATAAAAAATTCAGATTAAAAGCTGCTTAGATGATTTTTATGTTGAGCGATTTATACAGATGAACTTTCTAGAAATTCATGCACGCCTTGTCCAGCTGCTCGTCCTGTAGCAAAACAAGCGGTAAGTAAATAGCCACCTGTGGGTGCATCCCAATCCAACATTTCACCACAGCAAAACACATGCGGATTGGATTGTAATTGAAGCTGTGCGGACAAAGCCTCTTGCTTCACGCCACCTGCACAGCTAATCGCTTCTTCAATTGGACGAAAGCCGTCTAAATCAATGGCAAGTT
>DAOMAH010000037.1:5348-10898 GCA_035426725.1 Acinetobacter sp. | reverse complement strand
CGCAAGGCGAGAGTCGATGACTTTACTATCAGCAGCGTTACAAAATGGACAATGCATAATGGTGCGATTATTTACTCACTTTGCTTAAGTGTAGCAAAGTTTCTGCAATTGCTGAACTAGCACACGAAAGGCATAAAAAAACAGCCTTATTCGGCTGTTTTTTAAACTTCAAAGAATAATCGATTATTCGATACGCTCGCCATGTTGGCTAAGATCGAGACCCATACGCTCATCTTCTGCGCTAACACGGATACCCATTACAAGATCAATCACTTTAAGGATAATGAACGTTGCTACCGCACAATACACGATTGTCGCCAACACACCTTCTACTTGAACCCATAATTGACCTGCAAATGTTGGTGCTAGTGCTACGTTCGCCGCTTTGATAATTTCATCGCTGTAGAACACACCAGTTAAGATCGCACCTAAAATACCACCGACTGCATGTAGACCGAACGCATCCAAAGCATCATCCGCTTTAAGTAAACGTTTCAGTGCAGTAATCCCCCAGAAGCAAACCACACCACCGAGTAGACCCATAACTAATGCGCCACCTACACCGACAAAACCAGCAGCAGGCGTAATCACCACTAAACCAGCAACCGCACCTGATGCGCCGCCCAATACTGAAGCTTTACCACGAGCAAAACGTTCAACAATCAACCAAGAAAATGCAGCGGCAGCAGCAGCAACTTGAGTCACAAGAATCGCCATACCTGCACGAGCGCCTGCACCTAAAGCCGAACCACCGTTGAAACCAAACCAACCCACCCAAATTAAGCTTGCGCCAATTACAGTAAGGGTTAAGTTGTGTGGTGCCATTGATTCACGACCTAAGCCAGTACGTTTACCCAGCATATAAGCAGCAACTAAACCTGCAACACCCGCGTTGATATGAACAACCGTACCACCAGCAAAGTCTAATGCACCTGCTTTAAATAACCAGCCATCCGCTGCCCATACCCAGTGTGTGATTGGCGCGTAAACGACCAATACCCAAACCGCAATGAAGACCATAAAAGCAGAATATTTCATACGATCTGCAATCGAACCACTAATAATTGCAACCGTGATGATGGCAAAGGTCATTTGGAAAATGACAAATAAGCTTTCTGGAATTGTTCCAGTCAAGGCATCAAACGCCACGCCATTCAACATTGCTTTAGCAAAGTCACCGACATAGGCGCCTGTACCAGAGAATGCTAATGAATAACCCGCAAGCACCCAAATCAAGCTGACCAAGATTGCTGCTGAAAGGCTAAACATCATGGTGCTGAGTACGTTTTTCTTACGAACCATACCACCGTAGAACAGTGCCAAACCGGGAATGGTCATCAACAAGACCAATGCTGTTGAAACTAAAATCCAAGCCGTATCGCCTGTATCAACAGTTGCAACTGCTGCTGGAGCAGCCGCTTCTTCTGCGACTGGTGCTTCAGTTGCTACAACTGTTTCAGATGTGATTGCTGCATCAGATGCTGCGACGGTTTGCTCAACCACTGGTGTTGAAACGGCTTCTTCCGCCCACACCACCGCTGAACCACCTAAGAGTGCGCCAGTTAAACTGAGCGCCATAAGCATTTTTTTCATTCGTGTCCCCCAACCTTCATCTTGTGAGTTCGTGCTATTATTCCGAACTCAGCAAACTTTATGCCAATTTAGACAGCATCTGGCCCAGTCTCACCAGTACGAATACGGATGACTTGTTCTAAATTCGTGACAAAGATTTTTCCGTCACCAATTTTTCCTGTGCTCGCCACACGCGTAATTGATTCAATTACCGCATCGACCATTTCATCGCTAATTGCAATGTCAATTTTCACTTTCGGTAAGAAATCAACCACATACTCTGCACCACGGTACAGTTCGGTATGACCCTTTTGACGTCCGAAACCTTTGACTTCAGTTACGGTAATCCCTTGAACACCAATATCAGAGAGTGCCTCACGCACGTCATCTAATTTGAATGGTTTTACAATTGCAGTTACAAGCTTCATGTTTTTTTCCTTCGGCTTATTTTCACCAGTAAGGTTTTATGTTCAATTTTCATGCCAATATTTAAAGGTTAGGGGGTTTTAAATATTAAACATGAGCGTTCTTTATACCCTATTTAGCCTTGAAGATGTAGCTTTTCAAACGAAAATAAGTTTCACTCACAGAATATCATTAGTACTTTACACTTTATCATCAAATACTTAAGTGCAATGCTAGAGGATTGCTGCAAGCAATGTTACACTGAGCCATAAATACCAATAAACAATTGAGCACTTTATGATTGAGACACTTTTACAAGCCATTTTGCAACAAGTTGAACAACCTAAAAATGATTTAGAAAAAAATTTACGTGCTTTACTGAATGAAAGTATCGAAAAACTCGACTTAGTGTCTAAACAAGAACTTGATCGTCAAAAAAATGCCCTAAATTTGGCCAATCAACGTCTAACTGAACTGCAAGAAAAAATGCAAATGCTTGAAGAAAAGCTCCAGTACAAAAAATAAGCACCAACTCGGTGCGCATCGCACCTGAAATCACTAAAAATAAAGCACCAGCATGGAACAATAATAAAATGTCTTTTGCCAAAATTTACACACGTGGCTTATTGGGCTTGCACGCCCCACAAATCGAAGTCGAAGTTCATATCAGCTCAGGTTTGCCCTCTTTAACGATTGTTGGCTTACCTGAAGCCGCTGTACGTGAAAGTAAAGATCGTGTTCGATCTGCCATTATTAATAGTGGTTTCCAATTTCCAACCAAACGCTTAACCATCAATTTAGCACCTGCCGACCTGCCCAAAGATGGCTCACGATTAGATTTACCCATTGCACTGGGTATTTTAATTGCGTCTGGACAACTCCCAGAAGAAAGCACCAATGGCTTTGAATTTATTGGCGAATTGGCGCTCGATGGACACTTGCGTTCTATTTCTGGCGCACTCACCATTGCGATGGCGTGTCAGCAAGCACAGCATCGCTTGCTTCTTCCTGTCGCAAATTTAGAAGAAGCAAGCCAACTGCCTAATTTTCAAGTCTATGGTGCGACACATCTCAAAGAAGTTTGTGCACATTTTTCGGGCAATATGCATCTGAATGCAGCACCTGTACGAGCAATACCAGCGTCCATGCGTTATGCGTTTGACCTAGCCGATGTAAAAGGTCAATTACGTCCGCGTCGTGCATTGGAAATTGCGGCAGCTGGTGGACATTCTTTATTATTTAAAGGCCCTCCGGGCACAGGCAAAACCTTATTAGCTTCTCGCCTACCCTCCATTTTGCCACCGCTGAGCGCCCAAGAAAATTTAGAAGTTGCCAGTATTTATTCGGTCGCCAATGCACAACACACCTATGGTCAACGTCCGTTTCGTGCGCCGCACCATACTGCGTCAGGTATTGCTTTGGTCGGTGGCGGTTCACACCCTAAACCAGGGGAAATTACTTTGGCACATTTAGGTGTGTTGTTCTTAGATGAATTACCTGAGTTTGACCGAAAAGTTTTAGAAGTATTGCGCCAACCACTTGAGTCCAAAGAAATTGTGATTTCTCGTGCGGCACGGCAAATGACCTTTCCCGCAAATTTTCAATTTATTGCAGCGATGAATCCATGCCCTTGTGGTTATGCCTTTAACCAAGATAATCGCTGTCAATGTTCAACTGATAGTATTCAACGTTATCAGAACCGCATTTCGGGGCCATTATTGGATCGGATAGATTTACATATTGATGTGCCGCCTTTACAGGCAAAAGAACTGCAAGATCATGCACCAACAGAAAACTCTGAAACGGTAAGAACACGAGTAATTCGAGCATACCAACAGCAAATTCAAAGACAGCAATGTTTGAATCAGGCACTTTCGCCAAAACTACTGGAACAATATGCGGCTTTAGATGAAAATTCCGTCAAAATTATTGAACTGGCACAACAGCGTTTAAACCTTTCAGCGCGAGCTTATCATCGAGTATTACGTGTTGCCAGAACCATTGCAGATTTGGCAGAAAGTGAAATGATTTTAAGCTCACACCTGAGCGAAGCCTTGTCTTATCGGGGTAATGCGGCATAAGGTAAAAAGCCAGCAAATCTGCTGGCTTTTCTTTATTAGCTTTAACTCAAAATTAGAATGCTTTGGTTAAAGTAAACACTGCACCAGTTTCAGTACCGCGTTTATAAGGTTGTGCGTTGGCATCAATGTTCGTTCCAATCGCAGCTAGTTCAGCGGTAAAGCCTGGGATAGATTGAACTGCATAGGTTACACCTACTTTCCAGTCAACATAAGCGTCATCTGAGCTGCCATTATCACTAAAGTCATAGTTGTCTGCTTTAGTATAACCAACGCTTGCAACACCACCTAAACCGCCTACAAATGGTACGTTGTAAGTTGCGTTCAAATACCATGCATCTTCGTCTAAACCAAAGAAATCATTGGTATAGTTGATGCTTGCTAAGAAACTATCGCCTTCAGCAACAACACCTTTAAAGCCTAATTTTGCATAAAGCTCTAACCAGTTGAAATCTGAAGCACTTGGATAACCGTAGTACCATAAACCTACATCTAAAGTTGGCTTGCTTGCAAATGGAAGTTCAGTCGCGTAACCCACGTATGGATCAAGTTCTAAATGTGGGTCAGCTGAACCGAAGTTCACATTTGAACCCCAAACACCTGCATATACACCTGATGAATGCGCTAGAGCAAAACCACCTTGTACAGCTGGATCACTTTGAGTTTGTGTCATACCACGATAACGATAGTCTGACGTTAACGCCGCAGAACCAGTGAATGTAAGACCTGCTTGAGACAATGCGGTCGTTTCCTCTGCCATAGCGAAAGAAGATGCTACTGCAATAACACTAAGCGCAATCGCTTTAGATGCAAATTTAATCATATTGGTTTCCCCATGATGGATATTCGACGAATTTATGCTTTAAATTACTTCATAAGAGAAATAGCAAATGCCGTGCCAACCTTAAAATAATGATTGAAACATCAATAAAACTGTCATAAACGCTTCATTTTTTAATTTTTAAAAATACGAATCCTAGGAAATAAATACTTTTTTATAAAAAATGATCTATTTTTAAGCAGAAATTAAAAACTCCGCCCTTTTAATGCGCAAAAATAATGCAAATCGTTCAAGGTTTCATTTCATTGCTATAAAAAATCTAAATAAAAATAAGTAAGAGAAGAATGATGCGCAATAAAAGTGCAGCCTGAAATAATGGATCGTCATTTCTATCAAAATTTAAGTAATTGAATGTAAGAATCAGCCTATTAATTTATCAAATGGTAAATTATTTAATGTTGTGCGCTTAGATTCTTACATAATAAATCATGCATTCTATATACAATATCTTAAAATATAGACACTTGATCTATTGTTTCATTTGTTTTAATAACAATGGTATACGTTATATATTTTCAATTTATTCGACAATTTTAAATACATTTACGCGATACTTCCATGCTCTTTGGTAGCAATAAAAGCCTATCTTTTTAATTCAAAAATTATACAATTGGTAAAATTTTGGACTCTCCCCCAAATTATTTATTGTATGAG
>DAOMAH010000037.1:0-5248 GCA_035426725.1 Acinetobacter sp. | reverse complement strand
AAATTATACAATTGGTAAAATTTTGGACTCTCCCCCAAATTATTTATTGTATGAGGTTAGCGATGCCTGCGGCACAAAAACTAGGTTTAGCGGTGTTGATTCATGCCGTCTTTATTTCTTCCAGCTATGCAAGCGAGCAAAGTGAAGCCAAAGGCTTTACAGAAGGTGCTCAAGCAGAGCTATTATTCCGTAATGGTTATATTTCCCGTGACAAGAAAAATGGTGCAGCAGACACCAGTTCTTGGGCGCAAACGGTGATTGCCAATATCGACTCGGGTTATACACAAGGCAATATTGGCTTTGGTGTCGGTGCGGTCGGTGATTTTTCTTTTAAACTCGGCGATAACGCACACGCAGGCGACAATATGATTGCCAAGCGAGATGATGGCACGCCTTACGATCAATGGACGCGTGGCGGTAGCAATGTCAAAGCACGTATTTCCAATACAACCGTTCGTTATGGTACACAAGTTCTCGACCTACCTGTGCTTGCCAGTAACACGGCGCGTCTTGTGCCCGAATATTTTACGGGCACACTCATTCAGAGCCGTGAAATTAAAGGGCTGGAACTAACTGCGGGTAAATTCACTAAGAATCAGTTCTCTGACCAAATTGCCACCGATCAAAAACATTTAGACCGTGCGGTGGTTTGGGGCGCAAAATATCAGCCTAATGCGCAATTCAAAACGGCGTATTATGGACTAGATAGCCAAGACATCATGAAACGCCATTATCTAAATGTGAATTATAAGCAACTGTTCGATGCTGACCATAGCCTGACTTATGACGTTAGTGGCTACCGCACCACATTTGAACCAACAGCATTTACCTACTCAGCCTTGGGTGATGCCAGCACGGAGAAAACCAATCATATTTGGGCATTGTCGGGCACCTATAATACTGGCCCACATACCATCATGCTAGCGTATCAACAAAACTCGGGCAATGTCGGTTATGACTATGGTCAAAATGCCGATGGCGGACAAAGTGTATATTTACCGAACTCTTATCTGTCCGACTTTATCGGCAATGGCGAAAAATCGGCACAAATTCAATACTCGCTCGATTTTGGCGCATTTGATTGGTCAGGGTTGAATTGGAAGACGGCGTTGGTTTATGGTTGGGATATTCGTGCAACCGACAATCAAAACCATCTGGTTGACGACAATGCCACAGAGCGTGAATTTTTCAATCAGGTGTCTTATAAAGTTCAAACGGGGTTTGCTAAAGATAGTCGTATAAGGATTCGTCATTCTTATTATCGTGCTAGCGAAGCTTATGATGCCTCTTATATACGCAGCACAGATGAATGGCGTATTTTCTTGGATATCCCTGTTAAGTTATTTTAAACAGCACGTATATTTTTTCTATAAAAAAACCTACGCTTAAATAAACGTAGGTTTTTAAATTCAACTTAACAATAAATTAAAATGATTAAGTTAAATTTATTATTTAGCAGCTTCGATTGCTTTTAGCACTTCAGCTTTCGCAACATCTGCACCTTCCCAACCACTGATTTTGACCCACTTACCTGGCTCTAAATCTTTGTAGTGTGCAAAAAAGTGCTCGATTTGATTAATTAATAATTTCGGCAAATCGGTATATTCTTGGATATCGTTATATAACGGAGATAACTTTTCATGCGGCACAGCGATCAGTTTCGCATCAATACCACCATCATCTTCCATTTTTAATTTACCGACTGGACGGCAGCGAATAACTGAACCCGCAGCAACAGGGTGCGGTGTTACCACAAGTACGTCTAATGGGTCACCATCTTCAGATAAGGTGTTTGGGACATAACCATAGTTTGCAGGATAGAACATGGCAGTACCCATGAAACGATCTACAAATAAGGCATCTGAATCTTTATCAATTTCATATTTGATTGGTGCTGCATTGGCAGGAATTTCAATAATGACGTAGATATCGTTTGGTGCGTCTTTACCCGCAGGAATATTGCTATAGCTCATATCAACACTCGTATGTTGTGAAGTCAGATGAAAATTGGGATCGATTATAACGTGATTATAAGCAAAATGATGCTGAATTTTATATTCAGTTAAGCTTAATCATTAGGTCATCTTAATGGTAATAAGCAACAATAAAATTGGGCACAATAACGATAAAGCCCAAATGATCGAACGTAAGGTCGCCCAATTGGCTAAATAACAAATGCCGTAAATGATGCGAAGCGCGATATAAGCCCAACCCAAGGAAAGGATAAACCTTTCTGGCACAACCATGTATTCTGCCATTAAGATTGCCGCAATAAATAACGGTAGACTTTCAAAACTGTTTTGTTGTACTGCATTGGCACGGGCAGACAAACCCGTTACTTTGGTTAAAAACTCTCGTGGATTTTGGTTATCTTTGACTTGAAAACGACCTTTAGATTTTGCAATTAAGGTAAAAACGTAAGGCAACAGACAGGCAACTAGAATAATCATTATGATGCCGCTAATCCCTTGCATACTCTGTTCCATTCTTTGAAATTATCTTGATCATGCTATCATAATTAACTGCGTATTCAACGTACAGTCTGCTTGTTCATTTTGTAAAACTTCGAGGGTTGAGACTACCAATCGCCCTAAGTCTTGAGATCAATCTTTATGCTAACCAAAGATGAAAAAGAAATGTTCGATGTTCTGGCACAGCAACGTCAACATCAATTAATGGTCAGTCGTGTGCTTAAGGTGGTATTGCCGATTATGGCTTTTCTGCTTAGCGTGATGTGTGCAAATTTAAACTGGCAATCGACTGTAGGTACATTTGTGATGCTCACAGTTGCGTTCTATGCCGTCGGTATTCACCATTTAGTACTGTGGCATTGGTTAGTACTGGTGATTATTTATGTCTTTGCCGATCAGTATTTTAGTATTGGGAGTATTCAACCGAATGCGTTGCGATTCCAGCTCGTGACCATGTTGGTTTTTGTTGCGATTGTTGGAATTGGACGTCCTTATGTTGATCGCTGGCTGATGAAACAACCGCCTTCAAAATGAATTGCATAAATAAAAAGCCATAAAAAATGCCGCAATTGCGGCATTTTTTTAACTCGTTGCTTTTAGCAAGCAAAACGACGAGAAATTGTTAAGCAGGTTTACGCAAGTCTTTACGCAAGATTTTACCAACGTTAGACTTTGGTAATTCATCCATAAATTCCACATAACGTGGGCATTTGTAGCCTGTTAAATTTTGTTTTGCATAAGCGAGAACTTCTTCAGTAGTTAAAGACTGATCTTTTTTCACAATAAACAGTTTTGGTACTTCACCTGATTTTTCATCTGGCACACCAATCGCTGCAACTTCCAATACTTTTGGATGTTGAGCAAGCACTTCTTCAATTTCGCTTGGATAAACGTTAAAACCTGATACTAAGATCATGTCTTTTTTACGGTCAACAATTTTAAAATAACCGCGAGAATCTACAACGCCGACGTCACCCGTACGGAAGTAACCATCTGCCGTCATCACTTTCGCAGTTTCATCAGGACGGTTCCAATAACCTTTCATCACCTGTGGACCACGAATTGAGATTTCACCTTGTTCGCCTAAAGCCACTTCATTGCCATCATCATCTAATAATGTCACTTCAGTAAGTGGCAATGGAATACCAATCGTGCCGCTGAATTCTGTTGTCGTTGGAGGATTTGCCGTTGCAACTGGAGAAGTTTCAGACAAACCATAACCTTCAATAATGATGGTGCCTGTCACTTTTTTCCAAGCCGCTGCTGTCGATGGCAATACCGCCATACCGCCGCCCATTGCCATTTTCAAATTGCTATGATCAAGCTGTTTAAATTCTTCGTTGTTTACTAGGGCATTAAACAATGTGTTAACGGCTGGGAAGAATGATGGTTTGTATTTGCGCAATTCACCAATCACCGCAGGTAAGTCACGTGGGTTTGGAATCAGGATATTGGCTTGTCCTTTATACATACCGTATAGCGCACATACCATGAAGGCGAAAATATGATACATCGGTAGGGCACAAACAATACGGTCATCTCCAGCGCTTTCTGCTGTACCAAACTTGCTAGAGAAAATTGCTTCGCATTGTAATAGGTTGGCAACCAAGTTACCGTGCGTCAATTCTGCACCTTTAGATACGCCTGTCGTACCACCTGTATATTGCAACACTGCGCTATCGCTTAAAGTTAAGCTAGGACGCTTATAATCACTTTGATTAACACTGTTCAATGCCGCATTAAACTTGGTATATCCTGGAATATTCCATGCAGGAATTTGTTTACGTACTTTACGCAATACAAAATTGACTAAAGTACCTTTCAGCGTGCCTAACATGTCACCAACACTCGCAACCACGACATGTTTCACTGGTGTTTTGCCAACAATCGTTTGATAAACGCTGGCAAAGTTTTCAATGATGACCAAGACTTCTGCGCCAGAGTCATTTAACTGATGATCAAGCTCACGTGCAGTATAGAGTGGGTTAACATTCACTAACACCAGTCCAGCACGGAAAATTCCTAAAGCCACAACTGGATATTGAAATACGTTTGGCATCATCACCGCAACGCGTGTGCCTTTTGCTAAATTCAAACTTTGTAAATACGTGGCGAATTTACGGCTTGCCACTTCCAATTCATTAAAAGTTAAAACTTTATCCATGAAAATAAAGGCATCACGTGAGCCATATTTTTGAAAATTGCGTTCAAAAATGTCAACAAGTGAGGTATTTTCAGCAGGTAAAGCAACAGATTCTGGAATCCCTGTCTTTTTATATTCTGCCAACCAAATCTTTTCCATAATGCCTATCTCCGAGTGGTAATCCTTAAAAATCTAACAATGCTGCTTTCTCTATGGCAAAACATTTTTTTCACGTTTTGAATTGCCCGATCCATTTATTTCAATCATATGAATGCATTGTCATATATAACGTAAATACGTCACAAAATACTAGCTTTATCGCTGAATGAGTAGTCTATTTGCTTTTTGATAGCCTCGTGGTAAAAGCTGCCCCTTTGTTGCTCTTTTTCCTAGGTATTTTTGCAAATCTTCCCCTTTCAATTTGAGCTGCTGTTGCCCAGCTGCGATTTGGATTATTTCATCTAACGTCAACATTGTCATGGATATGATTTGATCTTTACCATCCAGTTGTATCAATTTATTACCTTTGCCTTTGTTCAGAACAGGGAGCTCTGCCAAATCAACAATAAGTAAACGCCCTGCAGAACTTAAAATTGCGACATGGGTGGCCTGTTGAATTGGTAATAAAGGTAAC
>DAOMAH010000036.1:0-11480 GCA_035426725.1 Acinetobacter sp. | reverse complement strand
TGAATGCGTATCAACTTGTTGTTGAATGACTTTATGCGCATTGCGTAATACTTGTTTCATGGTGAATTGTTTCCAATCCCCTACTTTTTGAAACATTGGGTCACGTTGATAACGAATAATACTAGAAACTGTTTGACGTAACGCCTTACTTGGAATTGTTCCGACATGGGCACAATTACCGCCGAGTTGATCGCGTATATCGACGATTGCAACTCGTTTTCCCGCTTTTGCAAGCTTCATTGCCGCGCCTTCGCCAGCTGGGCCAGAACCGAGAATGACTGCATCAAACTTCACAACATTCCCACCAACGACCTCTTTCTTACGTGGCATTCAAAGCTCCTTTGTTTTTTAACCATTTATTACATTCAATGATGAATACTATGCGGTGAATGCAGGGATTTCTCAACCCTGTATTTCTAAATACTCACATTTTCAAAATGAATACCCATTTTGCCCTATAAAGCGATAAATTTGACTATAATAATCAGGTCTAATCGTTTGTATAGTACTGGAAATTCAAAGTATGTCTGAACACCGTAAACCTGAACAGGGTGTAAAACTTCGTGGCGCAGAAAAAGTCGCCAGAATTCCTGTAAAAGTGATTCCTACGGTGGAAGTTCCACGTAAGCCAGATTGGATACGGGTGAAGATGGCAGCGCCTGAAGAAGTGCAACGCATCAAAACCACCTTACGTGCACAAAAATTACATACCGTTTGTGAAGAAGCGGCATGCCCGAATTTACCTGAATGTTTTGGAGGTGGGACAGCTACTTTCATGATCATGGGTGCTATTTGTACACGTCGCTGCCCTTTCTGTGATGTTGCACATGGTCGTCCAAATGACTTGGATGCAGATGAACCACGTCACATGGCAGAAACCATTGCTAATCTTGGTTTGAAATATGCAGTGATCACATCGGTCGATCGTGATGATTTACTCGATGGTGGCGCACAACATTTTGTCGATTGTATTCAAGAAGCGCGTAATTTAAGCCCAAATACGCTATTAGAAATTTTAGTGCCAGATTTCCGCGGACGTATGGATATTGCGCTACGCATCATGACCGAATGCCCGCCTGATGTGTTTAACCATAATATTGAAACTGTGCCACGTTTATATAAAGCCATGCGTCCAGGTTCGGATTATCAACATTCATTAAATCTATTAAAAATGTTTAAAGAATATTGCCCAGATGTGCCAACCAAATGTGGTTTGATGGTCGGACTCGGTGAAACAGAAGAAGAAGTACTTGCGCTGCTCGATGATTTACGCGCACACGATGTGGACTACATTACCATCGGTCAGTACCTACAACCATCTAAACAGCATGCGCCTATCGACCGTTTTGTTACACCTGAAGAATTTGAGCGTTATACTGCGCACGGTCAAGCATTAGGTTTTAGAAATATTTGGGCTGCGCCGATGGTGCGCTCAAGTTATTTTGCTGATCGTCAATATTACGGCGAGCCAGTTCCTCCTGTGCGTCGTAAGGTTGATCCTGCCAAGAAAATTGCAGTGCAAACTGTAGAAGCATAAAGCGAAAATCATATCGAGAGAGTTTTAAAATTCTCTCGGTTTTTATCACATAAGTTTGTAGATTCAGTTTTTCTTATAAAAAACACGTCAATGATTTAGACTTTCTTACAAGTCGTGAAGTTGACGTGAATAATTACAACTCAAAACTTAACTACGAAAAAACCACTTATAAACCCTCATTTACTTTCCACTTTTCCGCTTCTAATCTAACCAAAGCAAATACGTGATTTTTGAATTATTCATTTAAAAATACCAGTCAAAATTTTTTAAAGCTAGACCAATCAAAGCAATCAAATAACAAGAAGCTCAAAGTTTATAAATCATAGGGAATACTTCTCTAAAGCTTCTTATAACCAAAATATCTATCAGGAAAACGACTATGAAAAAAGGAATATTAACGCTGACCGTAGCAACACTGAGTAGCCTTATGTTACTAGGTTGTAATAGCGATTCGAACAACGATACAGAAACAACGGACACTACAACAGGTGATACTTTAATCTTAACCAGTAATGGAATGATCAGCTCCATAGATCGAGCAATGCCTAACAAAATTATTTCAAACCTTAAAGTCACAGGCTTACAAGCGGGTGATGAACTCGTAGGAATAGATTATCGACCTAAAGACAGCAAGCTGTATGCTGTTGGTTTCATGGGCAATATTTATACACTTAACCCATCCACGGGCGTAGCGACATTCGTTAAGAAACTTATAGCAGAGCCTACGGATACGACCGATGGTAATGCTGCTTTTTCAACAATATTGGGTGATGCAAACCTAATTACAGTGAATTTTAATCCAGTAGCAGATCGATTAAGAGTAATCACAAATACTGGGCAAAATTTACGAATTAATGTTGATACGGGAGCAACCATTACTGATGGTGAAATTAATTTAGCTGCTGGTAGTGCCACTGTCGTTGCAGGTGCTTATACCAATGCATTTGCAGGAACATCATCTACGAAACTGTATAGTATTGATCAAAACTCGGATCGCGTTTATTTGCAAAACGCCAATGCAGGAACACTTGGAAGCTCAGCAGTACTTGGTGCAGATATCAATACCAATGGCGGCGGTGCGCTAGATATTGATCCTGTAAGTAATATTGGATTTGCTGCGCTTAAATTAACCACAGGGGCATATAAATTCTTCCAACTCAATTTTGCCAATGTGGGAACGAGTAATGATGCCGTGGTTGCTTCTACCGATTTAAATAGTAGCTTTAATACGATGGGCATTCGTGGGATAGCATTAAAACGAGCGTCTGACTCAACTGCTCAAGCTTTTGGCTTAACAGCGAACAATAAACTTTTAAACTTCGCTTTAAATAATCCAAACACTGTTGCAGAAAAAACATTGACCGGTTTACTCGTTGATGAAAGATTCATCGGAATTGATTACCGCTTGAGAACGACAACAGACCATGCAGGTAAACTTTACGGTCTGACCAATAAAGCCAATTTATATACCATCAATACTTCATCTGGTGTAACGAGCTTAGTCACCACATTGAAAGCAGCAGCAGGAAGTAGTTTTACTGCTTTGGATGGAACAAGCTTTGCTGTTGATTTTAATCCAACTGCCGACCGATTACGTGTTATTAGTAATACTGGGCAAAATCTACGAATCAATGTGGATACAGGTGACACCTTTAAAGATGGTGATATTAATGGTGCATCAGGCGCAAAAGTTACCGCAGCAGCTTATACCAACAGTTTCAAAACCCCTATAGCAACACTTGCTACAGAACTATTTGATCTTGATCAAACCAACAAAACATTGACCAAACAAACTCCTCCAAATAACGGTACGCTGAGTCTAATGGGAAGTTTGGGTATCAATCTTGGAACAGATAATGGTTTTGATATTGCAGGTGGAGATAATGGCTTAGCTTTGGCGACGGTATCAGGTGATTCTGGTCCATCCGTGCTATACCGTATCGATTTAAATATTGACACAACAATTACCACTCCTCGTTCAAGATTGGCAATCACTGTTGATAACACACCAAACTTAGCTGCATCGACAATTGGCAATAATACAACACCACAAGTGATTGATTTAGCAATTTTATTTAAATAAAGTGAATTGAAAAATAAAAAACACCACAATTTAGATTGTGGTGTTTTTTATTATTGGGTTAATGTTTTAAGCAATATGCTTTTTAACAATAATCGAACCGACTGAATAGCCAGCACCGAATGATGAAATCACCGCATACTCACCATCATTGACCTGCTCGCCCGTACGATGCATCGCTATGATTACGCCCGCAGAAGACGTATTGGCAAATTCATCCAAAATGATCGGTGCACGTGCTAAATCGGCATCTTTACCGACAACCAGTTTTAAAATCAGTTCATTCATATTGGCATTGGCTTGATGCAACCAAAAGCGCTTGATTTGTTCAGCAGATAATTGAAGTTTTTCCAATTGGGTCGTGATGATTTTTGCGACCAAAGGACACACTTCTTTAAACACTTTACGACCATCTTGACGGAATAATTTGTCATCGACCACCGCATCTTCACTGCGGTTTAAGAAACCAAAGTTATTGCGGATATTGTTCGAAAATTGCGTGAATAAATGGATATCTAAAATTTCATAACCAGATTTGGTTTCAGTTTCTTCAATGATCGAAGCTGTTGCCACATCACCAAAAATAAAGTGTGCATCACGGGTACGATAGTCTAAATGACCTGACGTGATTTCCACATTCAGTAATAGTACACGACGCGCACCACATTTCACTGCGTCATAGGCTTGCTTTAAGCCAAAAGTTGCAGCGGAACATGCCACATTCATATCGTAGGCATAACCTTGAATGCCTAATGCCGTTTGAATCTCAATCGCCACGGCTGGGTAAGCACGTTGCATGTTTGAACACGCCAAGATCACAACATCAACATCTTCAGCGGTCACGCCTGCATTTTGCATGGCTTGTTTTGCAGCAATCACGCCCCATTCCGCTTGCAGTGAAATTTCATCATTGCTGCGTTCTTTCAAATGTGGACGTAACCGAGTTGGATCTAAAATTCCTGATTTTTCCACCACATAACGGCTTTTAATGCCTGAGGCTTTCTCAATAAATTCTGGACTTGAACCACGCAACGCATCCAACTCACCCGCTGCAATTTGCTCGGCATTTTGCTGATTATATTGTTCGACATAGGCATTTAAACTTTCCACTAACTCTGCATTGGAAATCGTTTCGGTCGGATGAAATAAACCTGTACCAGTAATACGGATGCCCATGTAAAACTCCTGTAAAAATACGTCGCGCTTGAATCGTTGTTCAGTTTAACCGATTGCTAAACAATCCCATAGTTTTTGTAAGCGATTTGCTGAAATAGGCAGCTTGGTTTTCATAGGCTGAGAAAACAAAGAAATCCGTAACTCCTCCAACATCACATACAATTCTTTGATTTTAGGATTATTTTTAAATTTAAAAACTTTATCCATCCACGGATCAACTTCTTGAATTGCTGCAAGGTCACGTTGTAAATTATTCGGTAAACGATCTAAACGCAACAGTAAAGCTTTCAAATAACGTGGATATTCCTGCCAAGTTTCAGCGGATCGGCTATAGACAAAGTCCGCCAATGTCATTAAATCCAGTTGATCTTCAATGTCATCTAGACTTCGAGCAAAGATATTTTGATCTAAAACCAACAACTCACGGCGTACTTGCTGCCATTGGGTAAATATCTCTGTTAAATCATTTAAGGTTTGTTGACCATGACTTAAAAACTGTTTTTTAATTCCGTTAAGGAGCTGCTCAAATTCATCAGCATTTTTAGGGAGTTCTTTAATCGAAACCTGTAAGGTTGCATAGACCAACATTTGTTCTAGTTTGGCTCGATCGCCCAATGGCGAATATGCCAAAGCCAATTGTTTCGAGATTTGCTTTTTCAACTGCCGAATCAGATCACCGAGTTGTAGGTGAACTAGACGAATAATGCCTTCACGATGTTGTTTCATCGCTTCAGTTTGATCATTAAAGGTTTGAATCACTACGCCCGATTCATCTTTAGCATCTAATTCGGCAAAGGCTTTTGTTGGAACAAGTGCTTGATATTGTTTGACCACCACGCCTGTGACTTTTTGCGATGCTTCGAAAATAAAATGCTCAGGGAAGGTTTGAAACTCGCCTACTTGTTGTTTAACAGCTCGATGGGTTTCAACGCGACAACGCGCTTTCAACTCATCTAAATCACGACCTTGCGCAATCAATTTACCACTTTCATCGACGACTTTAATGAAGGGAACAAGATATTGATCAATTCGTTCAAAAGAAAAATCTTTTTCTGAAATTTGCTCGCCACGTAAAGCAAAAGCGAGATAGCTAAATAAATGCTCACGCAGATGAACTGCATCAATACCCTGCATTAGTTTTTTCGCAGTATCTGGAATTGGGACTAACTGACGACGTTTGTCTTTAGGCAAAGCCTTTAATAAAGCTTCAATTAAATCCAGTCGCCAACCTGGAATACCCCACGACCATTGTTTTTCATCGACTTGCGGCAAGGCCTGTACAGGGATTTTAACCGTAGCACCATCTTCATCATGACTTGGGTCAAAACGATAACTCGCCGCCAAACGCAATTGCCCATTATGTAAATGATCGGGGAATTGTTGCGTCGTCGGACGATCATCCATCCATAACGCATCATCGTCTACAAATAAATAGCGTGGATGTTCAGGTTCGATTGTGGCACGCCAATCTTCAAGACTACTGCGACTGGCAATTTCTGTAGGTACTTTCGCTGCATAAAACTGGTAAATCGTTTCTTCATCCACCACCAAATCACGACGGCGTAATTTATCTTCAACGCGCTCCACTTCTTCAAGTTTGAGTAGATTATGTTTTAGGAATGGTGGAGAGATTCCTAAATTACCTGTGGTCAATGCATCCCGTAAAAAGATTTCATGCGCCGCAGGCTGATCGACTTTTTCAAAATTAATTAAACGCTTCGGTTCAACAATCAAACCAAACAGCGAAATTTGTGCATAAGCATTCACAATGCCTGCTTTTTTCGACCAATGTGGTTCAAAATAGTGATATTTCAATAAATCACGTGCTGCCAGCAAAATCCATTCAGGATCAATTTTCGCCAAAGTTCGCAAATACACTTGCGAGGTTTCCACCATCTCGAATGCCATAATCCAAGCGGTATTGGTCTTGTGCAAAGTGCTAGCAGGAAAAACTTTGGCTTTCTGCTGACGCACTGCCATAAAGATATTGCGCTCATCGGTTTTATTGGCAATAAAAGAAAGCAGCCCTGTTAATAGCGCACGATGCAGATTTTCATAATTGGCAGGTTTTTCATTAAAACTAAGCTTTAAACCTTCGGCTAATTCCACCAACTGTTGATGAGTCTGCTTCCACTCACGTAAACGTAGCCAACTCAAAAAATGATTGCGTGCAAATTGACGACGTTTGTTTTCAGACTGAGCATCGGGACTGGTTTGCAGCGTATTCCAAAGTTCTAAATAGAATAAAAAGTCTGAATCTTCTTTCTTAAATAAGGCATGTTTTTGATCCGCCTGCATTTGTTTATCGGCAGGACGCTCACGCGGATCTTGAACTGCTAAGGCACTGACGATAATCAAAATTTCTTTCAGCACGCCAAAGTGTGCCCCACCAATAATCATCCGTGAAAGACGTGGGTCAATCGGCATACGTGCCATTTGTTGACCGATTTTGGTTAAATCACCACTTGCTTTTCTTTTACCCTCATCCTGAATAGCACCGCTATGCAAGGCTCCCAAAGGGAGAGGGAGTTCTCCTATCCCTTTGGGAGAGGAGTTAGAGGTGAGGGGTGATAACGCACCTAACTCAATCAAGAGTTTTCGACCGTCGTTGACCAAACGGAAATCAGGCGGCTCAATAAAATCAAAATCTTCTAAATTGCCTAAACCCAAGTGCTGCATTTGTAAAATCACCGATGCTAAATTGGTGCGCTTAATTTCAGGTTCAGTAAATTCAGGACGACCTTGGAAATCTTCTTCACTATACAAACGAATACACACGCCTGCTGCAATACGACCACATCGCCCTTTCCGCTGATTCGCTGCTGCCTGAGAAATGGCTTCAATCGGTAAGCGTTGCACACGTGAACGATAGTTATAACGTGAGATACGGGCAAATCCGCTATCAATTACATAACGAATATTGGGGACAGTCAGCGCAGTTTCTGCCACGTTGGTGGCAATAATAATCCGTCGTCCTTTGCCGCTTGGACTAAATATTTTTTGTTGATCGGCAATCGCCAACCGTGCGTATAAAGGTAGAATTTCAGTATGACGTGGTCCGTGCTTCTGCAAAGTTTCTTGCAGTTCTCGAATCTCTTGTTCGGTACTGGCAAAGATTAAGGTGTCGGCATATTCAGGATGCCCTTTGGCTTGCGCATCGGCAAAGCATTCTTCAACCGCTTGCACCACGGCACGTGGTAGATTCTCTTCAAAATCATCAAACTCATCATCGTCACTACCGCCGATATTTAACTCCGAAATCGGACGGTAACGCACTTCGACAGGAAAACTACGCCCTTCTACTTCAAAAACAGGCGCATTATTAAAATATTGGCTAAAACGATTTACATCTAACGTGGCTGAGGTGACGATCACTTTTAAATCAGGACGTTTTGGCAACAACTGCTTGAGATAGCCCATGATAAAGTCAATATTGAGAGAGCGTTCGTGCGCTTCATCAATAATAATGGTGTCGTATTTTGACAGAAAACGGTCATGCGTAAGTTCCGCCAACAAAATACCATCGGTCATTAAACGGACGATTGAATCTTGTGAACCTTGCTCATTAAAACGTATTTTGAAACCGATGGATTCACCGAGTTTTTCACCGACTTCTTCCGCAATCCGTTGCGATACGCTGCGAGCCGCCAAACGGCGAGGCTGAGTGTGTCCGATCATGCCTGTAAGACCACGACCTGCGAGCATGGCAATTTGTGGAAGCTGTGTGGTTTTGCCTGAACCTGTTTCCCCTGCCACGATGATCACTTGATGCTTTTGAATCGCTGCGATTAAACGATCTGAATACTGGGTAACAGGCAAATCCTGATTGAGTTTTATTTGAGGAAGTCGTGCCAGACGTTGTTTGACTTTTTGATTGGACTGTTGGAACTGTTGTTCGATATCTACTGAATCGTTTTTTTTATCTTTACGCAGTCGATTTAAACGGTGACGGTCACGTGCCATAACCCATTGATCTACATTTAAATGACTCAGCACCGAACCGCTTTCCTAAAAATAAAATAAGTCCGCCATTTTACGCCTTAAAGCTATGCGATGCAAAGCACTCACATCAATCTCTTAGGTATTGATGTGAGTCTAAATCTTAAATTTACGGTTTAGGAGACTGATCAAATCGCTTTAAAAATCGTTTTACGTATTTCTTAAATGGCCATGTAAATTGTTTCACAAAACTATTCGGGATTTTATAACCCACCGTTCCATAGACACTTGCCAAATGATTTGGCATATAAACCGTTTTAAATAGCACATCATAAAATGGAATAAATGCCGCGTAATTTTTGTCGATGGCTGGCTTTTCCGAAGAATGATGCCAATGATGAAACTCAGGCGTGGCAATCAACCAACGTAAATAAGGAAAACGAAAACGCACATTTGAATGGATAAAAATTGCGTGGAATGAAATAAAAACTAAATAAGCAAATACCGCCGAAGTATGAAAACCCAAGAGGAAAATCGGCAGCGTCGCAATAAAGCGCGTCATTAACACTTCAACGATATGCAATCGTGATGAAGCGAGCCAATCCATGTGTTCAGAAGAATGATGTATCGCATGAAAACGCCAAAAGAAATCCACTTCATGCATAGCACGATGCAGCCAGTAGGTGGTGAAATCCACCACAATCAACAATTCGATCAACTGCAACCAAATCGGTTGTGACTGAATGATTGGAACAATTGGATTATTCGGCAGATGGGTAATCCAATATTGAATCGGCATCACTGTTAAAAAGGTAAAGAGTTGAATGCCCATATGACTAAACATGAAATATTTCATATCTGTCACCCAGCCCACTCTGAGAATTTTTTGTTCAGGATTTTTAGCGAAAAAGCCTTCCAGAGGAATAAAAACAAATGCAAGAATCACTAAGGTTAATACGAAATAATCAATGCCTGCATAAAATGGAATATTCGGCAATATCGGGGCTTTGATCACGCCACAACCCAATACGGCGGCGACTAAGGCAAAACACAATCCATAGAACCCATAACGGTTTTGACGCACAATTGCACTAAATGCCCCAAAGCCCACACTAATCACAATGCCTGCCATCAAACTAAAATAGAAAGCATCGTAATGTTTGGCATAAATCGGGCGAAGTTCTGGCATGGTCAGCACAGTTGGAAATAAAAAGCACAATGCTCCAAATAGGCATAACAGTGCTAAAGACATAGAAATAAATGCGCTGATTTTGCCTAAACCTGCATTCAGTTCTAAATTTTCAAATTTTGTTCTTAATTGATCAGTCATTTTTCTATAAAATTCTCTTTAGATGCAAGAAACAACCTCTCGCATATAACTTTAAGTTGGCTGAAGGACAGCTACAACTGCTCGTTCAATAGTGATGTTATTACTTTTTAGCATTCTTTCTAAACATCAAATCAGGAAATGAATGTCACAAATCAGTAATATCGAATATTCCACCGCCAATATAAAACTCGACGCGCCGAAAGTATAGATTTAGATCAATAGATTGATCTCAGTATCAGTCAATTAAGTATTGACCATAAATAAATGTGGATAAAATCTCAGCATATCTTTTGGTTTTTAAGCTGTTTGTTCTGCCTTTTCAATATTCCTCTTGAATTCTTGTGGCATAGACGGCATGTTATCCGCCAAGTGCATGTTTCGCTCTTTTGTCATGATGGCTTCATCGCCATACGGTCAAATAGAGAAAATCGTGTTGGGTGAAAATCATTTAGTATTTAATTTTCCGATTTTAGTCATGTAAAAATACTATTTCCCCAATAATGAAAAATTATTTATGCTTAACCTCGTAATCAAGACAGGCAAAAGCCTTTCAATAACACCTTAATCATGGAGACAATGATGAGCTTAATTAATACTGAAGTTAAACCATTTAAAGCAGATGCGTTCCGTAACGGCGAATTCATTCAAGTGACTGAAGCTGACCTTAAAGGCAAATGGTCTGTTCTTATTTTCATGCCTGCTGCATTTACCTTTAACTGCCCTACTGAAGTTGAAGATGCTGCTGATAACTATGCAGAATTCCAAAAAGCTGGTGCTGAAGTTTATATCGTAACGACTGATACGCACTTCTCGCATAAAGTATGGCACGAAACTTCACCTGCTGTAGGTAAAGCTCAGTTCCCATTGGTTGGCGATCCAACACACCAATTAACCAATGCATTTGATGTGCATATCGCAGAAGCAGGTCTTGCACTTCGTGGTACGTTCATTATTAACCCTGAAGGCGTAATTAAAACTGCTGAAATTCATGACAATGCAATTGCTCGTGATGTATCAGAAACTTTACGTAAGTTGAAAGCAGCGCAGTTTGTTGCAAATCACCCTGGTGAAGTGTGCCCTGCAAAATGGAAAGAAGGCGCAGCAACTATCGCACCTTCAATCGACTTGGTTGGTAAAATCTAAGTTTTTAGGTTTAACTATCTCATCGAAAATCAGCCCTAATTAAGGCTGATTTTTTTATCGCTGAAATTATTTTTTGTGAATGCCCCATAATGGCTCTGTGGTTATCTCACTTAATTTTAAAGTTAGAAACTCAGCGCAGACTACTCGTCTTGAGGCTCTCTATAGGCTTGCTCTAAATTACCAATATTTTTGTTTAATCTAGGCTTAGAAATACGCAGAATTAATGACTCGACGTGCTTTGGATAGTCAAGCAATTTCGAAATTCCTATATCGTA
>DAOMAH010000035.1:0-11542 GCA_035426725.1 Acinetobacter sp. | reverse complement strand
AAGGTTTTAAGAAATATATTTGGCTTTTAATTGGGTAATCAGTTGGTCTTTTTCCGTCCAGATTTGATCTACCCAATGTTGGAAACGTTCACGATAAACTGGGTCATCTTCGTAATTACCACCCATCACCCAAGCTGGAATTTCAATTTTACGCAAATCAACCGCAATACGGGAGACATCGCCGAGCCAAAAATCACCAAAATCTGGCGCACCTTCAGGATAGACAATCGTCATATCGACAAAAGCATCAATTTGATCACCCAAAATACCTAAAGCCAATGCCAAGCCACCCGCTTTGGGTTTGAGTAAATTTTTATATGGAGACTGCTGCTGCGCATGTTTTTCTTCGGTAAAACGTGTGCCTTCCAAATAATTGAGTAAGGTAAATGGCTGACTTAGCAACTGTTCACAAGCTTTACGCGCTTCAAGTAAATCTCGATCTTTAAGCTCTGGATTCTTGGCAATTTGCTCTTTGGTATGACGTTTCATCATAGGGAAGCCCAAAATTTTAAAGGCTTGCCCCACAAAAGGAACAAAAATAAGTTCCCATTTTGTGAAAAAACGAGTTAGTGGCATACGTGTCAAACCAAAGTATTGGTTGACGGTGGTATCTACCCAACTTTGATGGTTGCACATCATCAAATAACGACCCTGCAAATTGAGATCAAGTCGCTCATCAATTGTGATCTCCCAGTTTAAATTGTGTAAAACCTTTTCGATGAGCTGATTGTTGACTCCGATCCAACTATTTGCCAGTTGAATGTTAGTTTCATCAATTTTTTTAGATTTCTTAATAAGTTTAGTCAAGCCTAAAGCCAAAACAGGAGGGCCGTGAAAAAAAGTACTGCCCGTAATCACGGAACTCACAGTCAGTCCTTTGCTTATTTTTTGCAATAAGGAAGAATTTTTATGTGTGGTAGTCATGAGTTAAACCTGAACTAAAAACGATTTAAGAATTATTGAACTAAAAATAACACGAATAAAAAAACAACTGCATATCTCAGGCAATAATCTTTTTGGTCATGGAAATAATATAGCTTGAGCAGAAGTTTACGTAACAAAAGTTAGCTGTTCTAGCGAGACTTGGTAAAGCAACTTGTCTATTTGCTGTCAATTCTGTTACTCATGGATGATCTTCTTAAATTTTCATGAGAAGTCTATTTAAACAATGACAATCAAAGAATGAAGAAAATGTGTGGCTTTGATCAAGTAAAGTACGTACAAATTTTACAAAAAGATAAATAAACTGTTTATTATTAACAAAATATCAATGGTCTAGCTGAATTTTATCATTCATTATTTGTCCAGACAACAAAATACATAGACAGGAGTTACGCTATGCGTACATTAGTAATTTCAACACTCGTTGGGGCTGGTTTGGTACTTTCTGGTTGCCAAACAATGAGCGGTGCAGGCAATGATGTCGGTGGTGTTCAATATGACAAAGCTGCTCTAGGTGCACTTATTGGTGCTGCCGCAGGTTATGGCGTATCTAAAGGTAATGCGAATAGCAGCAGTCAAAATAACCGTGCTGCGGCGATTGGTGCTGTGCTTGGTGGTGCTGGTGGGTTGTATCTCGATAACAAAGAGAAAAAATTACGTGCGCAAATGGCAAATACTGGTGTAGAAGTAAGTCGTAATCCAGATGGTTCAGTACAGTTGATTATGCCAGGTAGCATTACTTTTGATACCAACAAATCAAACATCAAACCAAACTTCTATGGCACGTTGAACAAAGTTGCGCAAACTTTGGCTGAAGATAACCAAAGTGCGATCTTAGTGACTGGTTATACCGATAACACAGGTAGTGACGCAATTAACGGTCCATTATCTCAATCGCGTGCTCAATCAGTTAAAAATTATTTATCTGGTAAAGGCGTTTCAGGTAGCCGTATTGATGCACAAGGTGCAGGTTCATCTAACCCAATCGCAGACAACAGCAGTGCGTCGGGTCGTGAACAAAACCGTCGTGTAGAAATCAGCATTTATGCGAAACAGTAATTCTGATTGATTTAAAAAACCGCCTTCGGGTGGTTTTTTTATGCCTAGAGATTTAAGGCGACATGTCGTGACGTTGCATTTTAAAAAGCATCAGCATTTATTCATCTGCTTCAATTTAAAATTAGGTTTCTAAAACGTAGATGTCTATACTTAGTCTCGAAAAATCGGGCTCGGAAAAATGAGAGGTATTGCCCTATGTCATCTGCCAGTCAATTAAATGACAAGCAACAAGAAGCGATGAAATATGTTCAGGGGCCATTGTTGGTACTTGCAGGGGCGGGTTCGGGTAAAACTTCGGTGATTACCCGAAAAATTGCGTATTTGGTGCAACATTGCGGAATGCCTGCGTACCGAATTACAGCGATGACCTTTACCAATAAAGCCGCGCGTGAAATGAAAGAGCGTGTAACTAAATTATTATCGCGTGAAGAAGCCAAAGGACTATCGGTTTCAACCTTCCATAATTTTGGCTTGAATCTACTTCGACTTGAATTAAAAAATTTACCTTTAAAAGCCAATTTTTCCATTTTAGATGCAGACGATTGCAAACGAATTTTGATGGATTTGATGCAACGTGACAATCTATCAGGTGCTGAAAGTAAAGAACTGATTGCCAAAGCGATGCGCAAAATTTCAGAGTGGAAAAATGATTTGGTGTTGCCAGAGCATGTCCATTCAATTTGTGAAACACAAGAAGATGTTCAACTTGCGCATTTGTATCAACTCTATGAGCGAAATTTACGTGCCTATAACGCCGTCGATTTTGATGATTTGATTGTAATGCCAACTCGTTTACTGCAAGAAAATGCCGAAGTACGTGATAAATGGCAAAATCGGGTGCGTTATTTATTGGTCGATGAATATCAAGATACCAACACTGCGCAATATACCTTAGTGAAGCTATTGGTCGGGGTAATGGGGCAATTCACCGCGGTAGGGGACGATGACCAATCCATTTACGCATGGCGTGGTGCAAAACCTGAAAATATGGCATTGCTCAAAGATGACTTTCATAATTTAAAAGTCATTAAGCTCGAACAAAACTATCGTTCGACCAGTCGTATTTTAAAAGCTGCCAATGCCGTGATTGAAAATAATCCACACATTTTTGATAAAAAACTGTGGAGCGATAAAGGTCATGGCGACAGCATCCGAGTCATTACTTGTTTAAATGACGATGATGAAGCTGAACGCGTGGTTAAGGATTTGATCACCCATAAGCTCATGAATGGCAAAAGCTGGAAAGATTATGCGGTGCTATATCGCGGCAATTTTCAGGCACGTGTGCTTGAAACCCAACTACGTCAGCTACAGATTCCGTATAAATTATCAGGCGGTCAATCTTTCTTCGCGCGTGCTGAAATTAAAGATGTGATGAGCTATTTACGCTTGATCATTAACCCTGAAGATGACAGTGCTTTTCTACGAATTATTAATACCCCAAAACGTGCCATTGGCCCTGTAACTTTAGAAAAACTGGGTTTATTTGCGCAAGAAAATACTTTGTCTTTGCTCACGGCTGCATCAGATCAACGATTATCTATGGTATTACCAAAGAAAGCTGCAACGCAATTACACGAATTTGCAGATTTCATTGAAACATTTACGCGAGAATTATTGGACGATGATTCACCCGTGCCAAAAGTGCGTCAGATGATCATGGAAGCGGGTTATATCGATTATGTTCGTGAGCAAGCCGCCACACCTGCACAAGAGAAAAGCAAGCTCGATAATATTGAAAACCTGTACACCAGTATTCAAAATTTGATTAATCGCACCGACGATGTAGACGAAAAAAATATCGAAAGTGTGATTCGAAAATTGGTGTTGTTGGATATGTTGGAACAGCAACAGGAAGAAGAAGATACCGATAAGGTCAATTTATTGACGCTCCACGCTGCCAAAGGTTTGGAGTTCCCTTATGTGTATATGATTGGTTTGGAAGAAGAACTGTTACCGCATAAAAACTCGATTGCTGCTGAAACGGTCGAAGAAGAGCGCCGTTTGATGTACGTGGGCATTACGCGTGCACGTCAAGGTTTAACGTTGACACTCGCAGAACAACGTAAAAATGGCGGGCAAATGCGCCAAATGACACCAAGCCGATTCTTGGACGAGTTACCACAAGATGATTTAGAGTGGCACGGGCGAAAAAAGAAACTGGTATCCAATGTTGATCCGAAAGAACAGGCGCAACAGTATTTGGCGAATTTAAAAGCTTTGTTGAAACGTTGATGATTATAAAACTGCAGTTTTTTTCATTCTTAATATGTTTTTTGATGTGTGGTCAAATCATGGCAGATGATAAAAATTATTTTGGTGGAACGGCAAAAATAGATGATCAGCGAAGCCTTATTTTTGTTGGAAAAGAAATCCCGAACAACTATAGAGATTACCCAGATTTAATTTCTATTTATTGGGATTATGAGCCAGTGAATGAAGGTGGTATGCCTGATGATGCAACTGTTAAAGTACAACGTGAGTTTGAAAATCTAGTTAAGTTTTTAGATATCGAGTCAGTAAGCCATCAAGTGCTGACGATGACAGGCAATGGTGAAAAAGAGTGGCATTGGTACGTCAAAGATCGAAATACTTGGCTGCAAGAGTTTAATCAGGCTTTACAAGGTCATATTCAGTATCCCATTGAATTAGAAGTAGAGTACCAACCAGATTGGGATTTCTATCAAGGGTTTATAGAAAAGATGGAACAGTGATAAAGCCCAAAGTTGAGAGTTTCTCTATTTAGTTAATTGTGGTGTCTTATTAGGAAAATGTTATGAAAGTTCAAGTCAAAGTATTAGATGCACGTTTAGGTCAAGAGTGGGCATTGCCGTCTTATGCAACGCATGGTTCAGCAGGTTTAGATTTGCGTGCCTGTTTAGATGCAGCTATTGATATTGCAGCAGGCGAAACCGTTCTAGTTAAAACTGGATTAGCGATTTACATTGAAGATGCAAATTTTGCAGGTTTAATTTTGCCGCGCTCGGGTTTGGGTCATAAACATGGCATCGTCTTGGGCAATCTAGTCGGTTTGATTGATTCAGACTATCAAGGTGAGTTGATGATTTCGGTGTGGAATCGAGGACAAAATACCTTTCGTCTAGAACCTGGTGAGCGTTTAGCGCAATATGTTTTAGTACCTGTTGTTCAAGCAGAGTTTGAGCAAGTAACTGAATTTGTTGCGACTGCACGTGGAGCTGGCGGTTTTGGACATACTGGGCAACACTAAATTCTGAGTTCATTATCACTTTTAATGCAATGTCTTGCGTAAGAACATTGCATTTCTCATATTGATTGTTTACTTGATTTGTATTAAAAAGCAGCTAATTAAGCGTTTAATTTTTCTCAACAAGGGTTAGATATTTTCTTAATAACTTTTGTTCTTGAATTGTCTTTTAAATATAAAGAGGCTTGCTGTGAATATAAAACATACATTTCCTCTCGATATTTTTCGCGCCTATGACATTCGTGGAAAACTAAGCAATCTAACACCACAAGTTATTTGTTCAATTGCACACGCACTCGCAGCACAATATAAAAAAGCAGAGCAACAGCATATCGTGATTGGTTACGATGCACGTTTAAGTAGCCCAAGTTATGCCACTATTATTCAAACTATTTTTGAGCAACAAGGCTTATCTGTCACCAATATGGGTTGCTGTTCTTCGCCAATGATGTATTACATTGCCCGTGATTTTGGTGGCAATGGCATTATGGTAACTGCCAGCCATAATCCAAAATCGGACAATGGCATTAAATGGATTATTCAAGGCGAACCGCCATGTCCAGAAGCAATTCAACAGATTGGACAATTGGCTCAAATTTCTTTGCCACAACTTGAGCAAAATCATCCTTTTGATGATCTTCCACATCAATTTGTGCCCCAATATTGTTTGCAATATCAACACGCTTTACTCAGTGACATTCAATTATCGCGCCCTTTAAAAGTCGTATTAGATGGTTTACATGGCTCGGCTGGGCATTGCGCTCAATTTATATTGCAGAAATTAGGCTGCGAGGTCATTCCTTTGCGTTGTGAAGCCAATGGACATTTCCCAGATCATGCGCCTGACCCATCACTTGCGATTCATTTGCGTCAGTTACAAGCTGCGATCATTTCTGAAAATGCCGACATAGGCATTGCTTTAGATGGTGATGGTGACCGCGTCGTTTTACTCGATGAACAGGCTCATATTATTAGCCCTGACCGTTTATTGTCTTTATTTGCGCAAATGTGTTTAGAGCAGCATCCAAGCAAAGAAATTGTATTTGATGTGAAATGCTCTCAGATGGTGGGCAAAATTGTTCAGCAGTTGAATGGTCAAGCCAAAATGATTCGCACAGGCAGTAGTTTTCTACGCACGTATTTATCCCAATCAAAGGGCGTTGCGGTGTTTGGTGGAGAGTACGCAGGACATTATGTATTTAACGATGGTCGTGGCTTTGGCTATGACGATGGTATTTATGCTGCTTTGCGTGTGATGGAATATTTAACACAATCAGATGCAAATAATTTATCAGCGCTATTGTCCATTTATCCTGAGCGATTCTGTACTGAAGATACCTATATAAGCACGCATGAAGCAGATACACAGCAAGTTTTACAGAATATTGAGATTTTAAGTCAGCAATTAGGGGCGCGTTTAAGTAAAATTGATGGGGTAAGGCTTGATTTTGATGACGGTTTTGGCATTATTCGAGCATCCAATACGGGCGAATATTTCACAGCACGTTTCGATGCAGACCAGCCGCAACGTTTAAGTGAAATTCGCCAACAATTTGTTGCGATGTTGCAACAACAGTATCCCAAAATTGCACACGAGCTTGCACAGGCTTAAAAGGAGAGGCGTATGCCACATGAGCATATCGGCATTGATAAAGCAAAAATTTTGATTGAAGCTTTGCCATATATCCAACGTTTTGCAGGTAAAACCCTTGTGGTGAAATATGGCGGCAATGCCATGACCGATCCTGAGTTGGAAAGTTCATTTGCTCGTGACATCGTATTATTAAAAACTGTCGGCTTAAATCCAATTGTCGTGCATGGCGGTGGGCCACAAGTTGATTCATTATTGAAGCGTTTGGGGCAAGAGTCCGACCGTATCGACGGGATGCGTGTGACCGATCAAGCCACCATGGAAGTGGTGGAAATGGTGTTGGGCGGTAGTGTTAATAAATCCATCGTGAATTTAATTAATCAACATGGTGGGCGTGCGATTGGCTTGACGGGGAAAGACGGTAACTTACTCCGCGCACGTAAATTGTTAATGGAAAAACAAGCTGAAGATGGTTCAACCACACAAATTGACTTAGGTCTGGTGGGTGAAGTGACTGGCGTCAAAACCGATGTATTGGAAATGTTCACGCAAGGTGATTTTATTCCTGTTATCGCACCTCTTGGTGTTGATGAAGAAGGCAATACCTACAACATTAATGCAGATTTAGTGGCGGGTAAAGTTGCTGAAGCGCTTGGTGCAGAAAAACTTATTTTATTGACCAATATCACAGGCGTATTGGACGAAAATAAAAATCTGTTAACTGGATTAAGCACGCAAGAAGTAGATCGTTTAATTGAAACTGGCGTGATTTATGGCGGTATGATTCCTAAAGTGGGCTGTGCGCTAGATGCTGTCAAAGGTGGTGTGGTGAGCGCGCATATTGTCGATGGTCGTGTGCCTCATGCCACTTTGTTAGAAATTTTTACCGATCATGGTGTCGGTACACTGATTACCAATCGCGCGAAGCATTAAATTCCCCTCCAACTCCCCTTTTTTAAGGGGAGGGCGTTACATATCCTATTAATTTTATGAAAAAAATTATTACAGGGGTGTTCCCCTCTTTATTAAAGAGGGGCTAGGGGAGATTTTCATCATCCTTTCATTTTTCCGTCACAGCAATGTCATTTAAGCCCTTTAAGGTAAGTTCTAGCTAAGGAGCTTTCAATATGCTAGAGAAATTGAATCAATATCGTCAGACATTGACATTGCCTTTACGACCAAAGCCATCTCAACAGCAGTTCCGTTTTGAATGGGTCGATAATTTAAAAGAATTACAAGAAGTTCAACGCTTTAGAGCAGCACAATTTAGCCATCAGTTTGGAATGACCTTTGAAGATGGTTTAGATCAAGACCTTTACGATTTTGGTTGCGAACATGCGGTATTGCGTGAAAAATGGACAGGTGAAATTGTTGCATATACCCGATTAAAATTATTTCAAGGTCATGAAATCGGTCAAAGTTATAGCGCTCAAGAGTTTGAAGTTATTCCACATTTTGCACACTTAGATAATATCCTAGAAATTGGAAGAACGTGTGTGCATCCAAAATTCCGTTCTGGTAAAGCCTTATCTATGTTGTGGTTGAATTTGGCACCGAAAGTGCTATGGTCTATGCGTGCCAAGTATTTAATGGGTTGCGTGAGCATTCAGCTTGAAGATAATTTGGCGCGTAGTTATTACACCCATCGTCAAATTCAAGAGTTATCGGATCATCAAACTATCAATATTCGTTCAAAACGTCCATTTGAACCTGTACGCCCTGAATATAGTTTTCCTCAAGATGAACGCATGCCAAAGCTGTTCCGTAGTTATTTGGAAATGGATTCTAAATTATCGAAGCAAGCGTTCTATGATGAAGAATTTAAATGTCTCGATTATTTTGTTTTTTTAGAATTAAATAAAATTGCGACCTCATATGTGATGAATAAAATGATTCAACGTTAATCATCTACATTTTGATTTAATCTAACGCACATATTCAGATTTACAAGCCGTCTGAACCTCATGCACAATAGCCAAAGGTATATGAGCGTTCAAAAATATGTGTCAATTATTAGGAATGAATTGCGCGACCCCGACCGATATTACATTTTCGTTTCGCGGGTTTTCGCAACGAGCTGGGGTGACGTCAGACCATAATGATGGTTTTGGCATTGCTTTTTTTGAAGATAAAGCTTGTCGTTTGTTTGTTGATAATCAATCGGCAGTTGAATCGCCTATTGCAGATTTGGTGCGGAATTATCCCATTAAGTCTCGCAATGTGATTGCGCATATTCGGAAGGCAACGCAAGGAAAAATTACCCTAGAAAATTCACATCCATTTTTACGTGAGTTATGGGGCAGACATTGGATTTTTGCACATAACGGTGATTTACACGATTTCAATCCCGCTTTAAGCGGACGCTTTGCTCCCGTAGGCAACACAGACAGTGAGCGTGCTTTTTGTTTTTTGCTTGATCAGTTTGTAGAACACTTTGGTTATACCGAACCTTGTTTAGAACGCATATTTAGCTTATTGGAACAGCTTGCACCACAAATTGCAGAATATGGGACGTTTAACTTCTGTTTATCAAATGGTCAGGCGTTATTTAGCTATGCCACCACGAAACTGCATTGGTTAGTTCGCGAATATCCGTTTCAACCTGCACATTTAATTGATTTAGATGTCGCTGTAGATTTCAGTGAAGTAACGACGGCGGAAGACCGTGTGGCAGTCATTACCACTGAACCTTTGACCCATAATGAAACGTGGACAGCGTATCAAGCAGGTGAAATGATCTTATTTAAACACGGCAAGCCAATTCAACAAGCGCTGAATCGTGTTGAACGTTTGATTCGTGAAGCAGAGAACCCAGCTTTAATTCGTGTGACCAAAGCTGATCAATATTAAGCCATCAATGAAGAGAAGTGCCAAATAGCGCCTTGACCTCTGAATTTCGTCCTGATTTATTTTTGATTTTCAGTCTTGAGCAAGGCAAAATAGATTGAATATTTCATTATCATCACTATAAAAACGCAATCAGTTTAAAAATTTTCAAGGAATGCATTATGCAAGTTACGACACTGTCACGCTGGCTCACTCCAGTGATGGCATTTTGCTTATCTTTTATCATGATGACGAGTTTAGCACCCTCAGTGGGTATCCAAATTGACCGTCAACTCGATTTTTGGTTGTTGTGGTTAGGCACGATGTTGCTACTTGCTTTGCCGATTGGCTATCTTGAAATTGCCTTAGCAAAACGCTCTAAAACGAGTGCGTTACAAGCACTTGCAACATTGACTCGTGATGCAGATGCTTCTGCAAGATGGCGTATCGTAGGCTGGTTGGCTGTAGTTTTTGTTCCTTTTTTTGCAGGAAATATTCTGAGTAGTGCAAGCCATCTTTCAAGTCAGCTTAATTTGATTCCACAAATTTCCCAGCAAATTCATTTCGGGATTTTTGCAATAGTGGCATTAGGTTTATCCTTTATTCCGCGCCAGATTCTTATTGCAATCACGAGTGTTGGCGTCATTGCTGCACTGATTTTTGCCTATGTTGCAGGAACGCATTTAAACGCATGGCATTGGACTGGCGTAGAGTTCCAAGAGTGGGGCAATGCAACGACTTTGGCTTTAGTGGCGAGTGGTTTAGGCTTAGGGTTGTATTGGCAAAGTAGCTTGGTCGTTGCTCAAAATCAAAATGCGGCAAGTGCTTCGGTCTTGCCTATTTGGATTGCACAATTACTTGCGGTTATTGCTTTTGGGTTCTTCTCAGTGCAAGCACAGCTTCCTGTTTTGGCATGGGTGCTTGCTGCCATCGCCGTCGCTGCATTATTGATTCAATTTACCAAAGAACAATTGGCTCATCGTCAACTCGCGAGCGTTATTCAATGGCTGATGATTGCTGCTGCTCTTGCAGTTTGGGCAATTCCGAAAATCGAACCGATGTTCAACCTTCTGCTTATTGTGTGGGGATTAGTCATTTGTTTAATTTATGCGATATTTGCCGGTTGGATCATGAAAATGAGCCACTTGCGTAAAGCGCTGAATTTTAGCAATGAAGGCTTTTATAACCTGTGGCGTATCGCCATTCGCGTGGTTGTACCGCTTTCGATTATTCTCGCGATGGTTGCCGTCATTGGGCAATATCTATAATGACGCAACAACAGTTTGTATGGGTCGCATTTGCCACGCCTGAGCAGCAATTTCATATTTCCGTGCAATTTAGGGCAGGGATGACCGCATTACAGGCAATTGAAGAAAGCAGTATTGCTGAGCAAGTTGCGTTACCTGAACCGTTACAATTGGGCGTTTTTGGCTCAAAGATAGCGGCAGAGACCATACTTCAAGTTGGCGATCGTGTGGAAATTTATCGCGCTTTAACCATCAATCCAGAGCAGATTCGCCGTAAACGAGCTGCAAATAATCCTGTGGGACGATTGACCAAAAGAAATCGAACCTAGCTCTTTTAGAAATAAGCATAAAAAAGTCTCTCACACTGAATCAGTGGAGAGACTTTTTTAATTTACGAAGTTTATAACGGTGGTGCAGTCAGAATCGCATCTTTTGAAGCAGGCAAACCTGGTTGAGATGCTGGAATGGTATCCAAGCCTTCAATTCGTGCCACATTGCCATTGTCATCAAAATATACTTTTAAATGTTGACCATGTGCAGCAGGAATTTTTGCTTTTTTAGCATAAGTTCCAGGAATATAGTTATAAATATAATCCCAACGAGATGGATTTAATGGATCGGTAACTGTTGGGCTACCCAATAAGAAACGCA
>DAOMAH010000034.1:0-11636 GCA_035426725.1 Acinetobacter sp. | reverse complement strand
TTTTTGACAGGCAACAGTGTGAATGAGTGGCTATATATACAAAGCAAGCGAGCTAAAAACTTAAATAACCGCCAAAAATTGATCTATAAAAATGATCAGTTCTTCTTAAACAGTCACTTTAATGTATTTGAGAACCGCAATTTTGAGTATTCAACAAGCTTGCTTAATCAGACGATCTATTTAGACATTCCAATCCCGAATCTATTCATTGAGGATCTCCGCAAAATGGATTCGGTTAGTTTCGATGATATACAGCAATATTTACGCAAATTAAGACAAGAATTATTGATTCCAAAACTGTCTGTCATAAAGGTGAGTTCTCTACTGCATCATACGGTTCTTGCAAAAACAGGGAATAAACAACTCGCAGATTTAATCACAGGGATTGATGCCAATCAGTCATCATCTATTTCTTATTGTCATCAGAATATTCCACGATTACATGCACAATATGTTGATATTCTAAAATCACTTTGTGCAGATATAGCAAGCACATATGAAAGTTGTGTACCTTCGCCCCCTGATTCAATAATTCATTTTGGTAGTCGTAAAGCTCCAAAACCACAGATCATTACAGAGATTTTTGCTGTATTGAAGTTTAATATTTTTTCACAAGCCGAAGATGACCTAATTTCAATCTTTAATCATTACAACATCTGGTTATGGCATATCCTTCTTCTTTTTACAGCAGCACGCCCCGTTGCTGAATTCCCTGGATTTCTTAAAAACTTTAATTTAAAACGCCAAATTTTGATGGTTTCTGACAAAGAAGCAGGCGGCCGCAATGGATTCGGACGTTTAATCCCACTTTGTTCATTTTTAGTTGAAGAGATAAAAAAATTCCTTAAATTTTTAGAATATTTTTCGACTCAAATCATGATGAGTCATCCAGCTTTAAGTGATGCTATACAACAAATAGAAGCAAGTAAGCTGCCCTTTTTGGGAATCATCCAAAATGATGAGTGGAAACCACTAAGTCATTCTACAGTCAAAAATTTCCATCCTGAATTAGGACTTGCTCATGAAAATTGGCATCGCCACACAGCTCGTGCATTTTTGACTCATAAATTTTCTGAACCTGAAATTTTAGCTCTATTTGGGCATGAGCTCATGCAACAAGAAGCAGCACATCCATTTTCCAGTTTATCGCTCTCTCAATTTTCTAAAATTGCAGATGTTTTAGAGCAAATGAAAACATATTTTAAAATTACAGGTGTTGAAGCTCATGTCATCACGCAATAAAAAAATCTCAGAAAAACGCTATGCTGAAGACAGACGTCAATTCAAACGAGATAAGTCTAAAAACGACATACGAGCTGGTGCAGAACAAGAGCTCCGACAATACTTTGATGAACAAAAATTCTCAAATGAAGACTTAATTCAAGCTTATCCTGCAATTTATGAGTTTATTAAACGTAAAGCACCGAATCTTGCCTGGAAAAAATATGCTCATGAATTCTTCCGAACATATATCAAAGACCTCAATAAAAGTAATAACCTAGACCTCCCACTACCTTATCTCACCTTTGAGATGAAACGCGATGAACCAATTTTCACCCTAGATTGGATCCAAGCAGGTCATGAAATTGACATCATCCTCGAAAAGCTGTGGGATTACTGGATTCTTGCTCAAGATAGTTCCGCTTTTTCTGATGATGAAATTATTGGGAATATTCTGCTTTGCTCAATGTTATACGGTGGATTAAATCAAACAGCTTCATTAAATGCTTTGCTCGAACATTTAAAAAACCCTGAAAAAATCCAAAAAATTTTCGATTTTAATATCATCTTTTTAGAGCCACTTTCTCCAAGCTATGGCGATCTATTTGTTGATGAAAAAACAATACGAAAATCACGTAATTTTGTTCCAGATCAACTCACACGACTCTGGCTCATTCACTTCAATACAAGACAAATTCGTGACATCAGTCTAGACGTGAATGCGTATCTGCACCTCATTTTTCAAAAAGTAAAACATCCATACACCAAAAAGACTTTTAAGTTTTTACGTGACTACGCCAATTTTAATTGGCTACAACTGCAGAATGCAGATGTTGATCCTGCCCTTTCACAATGTTTGTTAGAAAACACACTCACGTGTGGTTTATCAGAACATGAGTTTGAAAACTTTGCATTCCCAAAATTTAAAACTCAATTAAGTGATGAAATCGAACGAAATGTCTCTTCTACAGCCAAAGTCCTACCAGATCTCAATACGTCTGAAGCGGTAGAGAATGTGATATTTATTCATAAAAACTTGCTGAAAATAATTCGCACATCATCAACGGACCAACCTATTGCTGAACTCATTATTGATTTTTGCCTGCGTCACCAAGAGCAGTTTAATGAGTTTTCTAAACGTATTATTTTGTGGCTCATCAGTCTCTATCGACCAAGTTCAGAACAAATAAAAGAATTATCAACCACCTTTGATTTTGATACAACTCAGTACACGAAGGCATTTCAAGACAATCAAAAACTCGCAGATAGTTCAATCTATACATATTACACCCGGATCGCAGAACCGTTTTTAACTCATGCCTTACAATACTTCGATGCCGACGATGACATTAATGATCTGCTGAACAAAATCTATCAACAAATCATTAGCAATACACGACTTGCTGATGAAGCAGATCGACCTGAGTTTAAAAAATCTAAAGACCAAACAATCCGCATGTTGAAACGCTTTCACACCTTTCAACAAATTGTTTTTCAAGCAGAAGATTTCGAACTTGAATTTATTGCATCGCAAAGTAGACCTCGTGCACGCATCATTGGTCATACAGCCTTCCAGGTCATATTAAAGAAGTTAAATCAGCTCTTACATGACCAATCCATCTCAGACCATCACTATAAATTATTAAAAATTATTTATATTTTGGCTTACCGTACTGGTATGCGTATTAACGAAATACTCGGGTTACGTGTAAAAGATATTGAGGGTTTAAATCAATTTTCTATCTGGGTTCAACCTTATGGTTCAAAAAAACAAGGGAATCAACATCTGCTCAAAACGGATAGTGCGGAACGGATTGTGCCTGCATACGCTTTGCTAAAAGATGATGAGTACCAATTCTTTAGCGATTTTGTTGTTGAAAAACGCTTAGAAAATAAGAAAAGTTTATATTTATTCAGCAACTTGAATGAAAATAAAAAACTGAATAAACATACTGTCACCGTACCCCTAAAACTGATATTAAATCAGGTCTTTAAAGGGCATCATTACTCCTTTCACTCTTTTCGTCACACTGCAGCGAATCATTTATCGCTTTTACTGAACTGTGAATATGCACCACTTGTGCAAAAGCTAACCGACTATAGCGAAAACGAATATCAAAAAATTCGAGCTGAGCTACTTCAAAATCAACATGGACAAAACCATTGGTTTGTTATTGCACATCTCTTAGGACATATAGAGCCAGTTGAAACATTCAAAAGCTATATTCATTTAAGTTATCTCATTGCTGGTCAAAAACTACTGAAACATCATCCAGATATGCCAAATGAACTGGCTAAAAAAATCATGGGCTACAATGCAACGTTTAAAAATTTGAAAATAACAACGGATGAAAAAGACTTTAATTTTGAAAAAAATCAGGCAGTTCTAGCAACTATATTATTGAACGATCAAACAAACTGGCTCCAAAGTAATGCTACTGACATTTTAGATGAACTGTCGTTACAAATAGATCAATCCCATGATTTTTTTGATTTCTTTGTTGGAACAGAAGATTCTAAAATTTCACTTCAACGCTTCTATGAAACGCTCAATATATTGGAGACTACTAACGATCCAAAAAGTACAGCTCAACGTATGTGCTTGCCAGAAGAACTCGTCAATTATTGGTATGAAAATGCTCTAAATTTAGCAAACATTAAATCAAAAAAAGGGAATCCACGTTTATTTAGTATTGATAGCTCAACCCACTTAAAACCAGCAATGCTTGATAGCGCTGAAGAGCTTCATGCGGTGACTTATTTTTTTGAACATCTACAGAAAATAGCTCGTAAAAATCCAATACAAATTGCATGCGTCCTGAATATATTTTTGAATCGAGTGACCGCATCACACACAGGTATCCATTATCGCTGGAAGGATATCGATCAACTCGAACATTTTTACTCCCAAGTTAAGGCTTTATTTCCTGCCAAATTTTGGCACTTACTTGGACAAGATTTGCAAACAAAGTTAGATGCTAAACAACAGCCTCAACTTTTCAAATTAGCAAAAGCATCAACAGATAAACATCCATCAACTCAAGAGGAATTTCCTCGTCTACAACTCTACTCAGTAAAAGATGGTCATGCTCTTGCTGCATTTAAATTTTGCTTACATCTAGCATGTATTGGTCGCCCACGATCTGTTCAGCTTAATGAGTTAGATGACATAGCGCCTGTTACCCTGCATAGACCTATCGCTGCATTACACCAAGAGGAACTTTTTAAAACTGATTAATTTACTGATCAATTTATGATTTCCATGGTGTGTTGTATACCCCTCTATAATTCTATTTTAATAGTAAAATATAGTCAGTTTTCGCTATTATATAACTATTAAAATAGTAAAATACCTCTTATTTTCAATGGTCAGACCATTATCTATTGTACTTTGACAAGAATACAAAGTGTTTCAGGCGTACAACCAATCTTAGCTGTAATTGCGGCCCAATTCGATGGATAATCTTTTTCGGATTCTATTAGGGTGTGTTGACACTTTTAGCTTAAAAAAATAGCGAAGTAGTAAAATCAAATCGCCAAACCCAATTTTACTATTCGCTATGCCTCGTACCATGCTGACAGATCAACACTGGCAAAAGTTGAAAGTTATTCTGCGTAATTTATCCATTCACCACAACTCAAATTTACGCAATTTTATTGAAGCTATTCTCTATAGAATTAGAACAGGCTGTCCGTGGCGAGATATTCCTTCTTGTTTTGGTCATTCCAACTCTATTTTCAAACGTTTTAATCGTTGGTCAAGCAGCGGTAAGTTACTTAGATTATTCAAATTACTAGCCTCATGCCCCGATATGGAGTGGATTTTTATTGATGGCTCTCATGTACGTGCTCATCAACATTCTGCCGGCATAGCGAATCAATCTATTTCTAAAAGTGTAGGAGGAAACTCCTCAAAAATACATTTGATTGTTGATGCACATGGCAATCCTATTGATTTCATGATTACCGATGGAACCACACATGATGTTAAAGTTGCGCCTGATTTAATATCAACATTAGATTTAAAAGAGACAAAAGTGGTATGCGCAGATAAAGGCTATGATTCAGAACCACTGCGTGAACAGATCAGGAAAACAGGGACTAAAGCGAATATACCAAAGAAAACGAATAGCCAATCGAACAATGACCATATGGACTGGTATTTATATAAAATCAGGCATTTAGTTGAAAATATGTTTTGTAGATTAAAGCAATTTAGAGGAATAGCTACTCGATATGACAAGCTCAAAAGAAATTATCAAAGTTCTGTTGCCTTAGCCTGTATATTTTTATGGCTACCTTTATAGGGTTAATTATGAACAGTAAGTGTCAACAGACCCTAATTATTGAACTGCGCTTTCTCTGATTTCGGGGGGTATATTTTACTTTTTTCATCGGGACACTACGCTTTGCTACGTCTTGCGAAGCAATCCTTCTTATCTCAAGAAAATGGGGCTCCAACAAACTCGGTACGGTTCACTTCTTCGAGCTCTCTTTTGCACTATAATCAACGCTGTCTCAGACTGCTCCCCATCATCAACAGCAAACTTAGAATGGCAATCGTAATTATCAGCTCAATCAAGGTCAGTCCAGTCTGAGAAAATATATTCTTCATATGATTTCATCCAATCTGTGATCGAATTACACCCCGTGATCCCTCGGTTTCCTTGTTGATTCTGCGTCAAGGTACAGCCAGATACTCTTGACTCAAGTCCAGTCACCGTTATGGTGGTATGCATTTATATCAAGATCAGGCATTTAACATCAGTGCAATTTTAAGCGCCAATCTGGATGTTTTAGAGGTAGATGATTTGAATCGTGCCAAACTAGCCAAGCACAATTTAAGCAGAGAACAACTTGAAGATCGGCAGATGAGTGCAGATGCTAGCTTAGAATGCATGTGGAAAGGTCAATACGGTGTCCTCTCGACTCAAGTGCTCACCGATATCGGTAATGCCAGTGATGCGGCGGCCGCAAAACTGAATTATCAATATTTTTGGCGCTTAACCCCGCAACTCAGCATCATTCCGAATATTGGCGCAACGTGGTTATCGGATGATCGAGCGAATTATTATTATGGTACCTTAGATACTGAAGTGGCCAAAGGTGTCACTCAATATCATCCAGAGAGCGTGGTGATTCCTCACGTTTCGCTTGGCGCGAGTTATAACATCAATGCCAACTGGCGTAGCAGTGCGGTGGTGACCCATAAGATTTTGCCATCCAAAGTTTCAAACAGCCCTTTAATTGATCAAGCGCATCAGACCCCATTGTTCTTCGGTCTCTCCCGCAGCTTTTAACTGCAAAAACAGCCATAAAAATGAGCGCCTGTGGCGCTCATTGTTCATTTCTATTACAGACTGTGCTTGCAGTTCAATGCAATTTCGAACACTCGGGTAAAAACTAAGCAACCCTCAAAGCTTAAACAAATAGCCAATAAGTATTACTAAAAACCTGATTTAAACCAAAATCTTAACGCTCTCTTAACGCCTCTTGCGCTTTATTAAACGGTTTAATCAGATAATCTAACACGCTTTTCTGACCCGTTTTAATATCCACTGTGGCTACCATACCTGGGGTAATACTAAACTGCTGCCCTGCTTTATTGTTCAGTTTATCGCTGTTGGTTTGAATATAGACCCGATAATAAAACTGGTCTTGCTTGACCTCATCCCGAATGGTGTCGGGTGAAATCACCGTGACTTTACCTTTGAGTCCGCCATAAATGGAATAGTCATAGGCGGTGACTTTAACCAATGCTTCCTGACCTGGGTGAATAAAGGCAATATCTCGTGGTGAAATCCGCGCTTCAATCAGCAGTTTTTCATCCAGCGGTACCAAAGTCATCAGCTTGCCATTTTGTGCCACCACCCCACCTAAGGTCATGACATTAATTTCTTTGACAATCCCGCGTACAGGTGACTTAAAGACGGTACGGCTCAGGCTGTCCGACTTACCCTTCACAATTTGTCCTTGCGTTTCAATGTCGGTATTGGCTTTGGCCAATTCTTCACGGGCTTTGACCAAATATTGGTTACGGACATCGTTCATTTGATTCCGCAGTTCATTGGCTTGGCGTTTTAAGCGTAACACTTCCACTTCACTGGCTGCACCTTTGGCCACCAATGGTTCGGTCATGCCCAGCTCTTGCTGTACCAACAGCAAAGCCTGCTGCAAACCCGCCAAAGACTCCTCTAAATTAAAACGACGAGATTGATACAATGCGGTTTCTTCACGTACCAATGCGGGATCTTTTAAGACTTCGGCAGGAAAATGCAGTGCTGTACCATTCACTTCGGCACGCAACCGTGCAGCCGTGGCTTGCGAGGCCAATAATAATGATGCCGACTCACCCACATTGGAGGCCAAACGGGTCGGATCAAGCTGTGCCAACACCTGCCCCTGTTGTACAATTTGTCCTTCTTGCACATTGAGCTTGGTTAAAATCCCGCCTTCAAGTGACTGAATAGTTTGTTCTTTAGAGGAAGGCACCACTTTTCCCGTGCCTGTGGACACTTCTTCAAGCTGGAATAACCACGCCCATGCCAACAACACAAACAAGCCTATGCCAATAATCCAAATAAATAAGCTGGCACTTGGCAAAGGCGGTTCAATGTGTGTCACTTTGTTCGGTTGCGAGGATTGCTGGCTCATGCTGTTGCCTCCGCCTGATTGGAAACTGACTGCTGCAAGATCTGTTGTTTACTGCCATCCATCACAATTTTTCCGTCTTGTAACACAATAATACGATCCACCAATTCCAGCACTGCACGACGGTGGGTGGCAATCACCAAGGTTTTTTGCCCCAGCCACGTGTGTAAATGATCAATCAATTGTTTTTCAGTGACATCATCCAAGGCTGCGGTCGGTTCATCGAGCAGCACAATATTCGGCTGACGTAATAACAGCCGTGACAAGAGTAAAGCCTGACGTTGTCCGCCCGAAAAACCTGCTCCACCTTCCAAGACCTGATGATCTAAACCTTCTTTTTTCGCCAACACAAAATCCAAAGCCCCTGTCATTTTCAAGACCGTTAAAATGTCTTGATCTGTGGCCAAGGGTGCGCCCAATTTAAGATTTTCCCGCACCGTTCCAAAAAATAAATGGGCATTTTGATTGAGCAAGCCCATATCACGACGCACATCGGCAGGGTCAATTAAACCCAAATCCACCCCATCCAGTTTAATTTTGCCTTGTACAGGTTCTTGCATACCTGCCAACAGTTGTAACAGGGTCGATTTCCCTGCGCCATTGCGACCTAAAATTGCAATTTTTTCCCCTGCACGAATCTCGAGTTTTTGAATTGCCAAAGTCGCTTGCGCATCATCTTCGGCATATTTAAATAGGGTTTGGCTGAGCTCATACTGACCGTGCAAAGCTGCACGATGAATCAGATGGGCATGTTCCGCCTGATCGACAGGTTTTTTCATCAATTCATCCAAACTGGTTTTGGCCACTTTGGCTTGTTGCAAACGTCCCAGCACCCCCGAAATTTGGGCAATCGGCCCCAGCATCCGAGAGGATAAAATCGAACAGGCCACCAAGGCTCCCGTGGTCATATCGCCTTTCATGACTGCAAAACAGCCCACCAAAACCACAATGGCAAAGGTTAGGCCTTGGACTTTTTGCGTCCATGCGCCAACCACGCCCACCAATTTGCGCTGACGCATCGAAATCTCTGCCGAGACTTCATTCATATGGTTCCATTGGTTTTGAAAGCGTGCTTCGGCACGTAATAATTTAATATCTTCAATGCCCTGTACCGCCTCGACCAAGGTGGCATTACGAATTGCCCCTTCGCGCATACCTTCAGCAGCCAATTTCGCCAACGGTTTTTGAATCAAAATCCCTGGTAAAATCATCAACGGCACCACAGCCAACATCACCCAAAATAAATCGCCGCCAATTAACCAAAAAATGCCCAAGAACAATAAGAAAAACGGTAAATCGGCCACCGCTGAAATGGTGGTCGAAGTCACCAATTCCCGTACGCCTTCCAGTTCTCGAATTTGGGAAATAAAGGTGCCTGTGGACTTGGAACGGTCTTTATTTTTAATGCGTAGCGCATGACCAAAGACCCGATCTGAAATTTTCAAATCGGCCCGTTTGCCAATAATATCCGACAAATAAATACGGGCGACACGGATGCTAAATTCAAAGATCGCCGCCAACAATACCCCACCTGCCAACACCCACAAGGTCGGAATCGATTGGGCTGGAATCACCCGATCATAGACGTTCATGGAAAATAAAACCGTCGCCAAAGCCAAAATATTGGCCATTAAAGAGGCAAACATGACATCGATATAGCGTTTCCAATCCCGCAGGACAATTGACCAAAACCAGCTAGACTCATAGGGTTTGACATATTCATCAATCCGCACATCGGGGATCGATTTTTCAGGGCGTAAAATATAGACCTGTTGTATGCTGTGTTGCAGTTGTTGCAGCGTGAGCACTTGTGCCAAGCCTTGGTCACCGCTAAATTGTACGCTGGCATTGCCTGCGGCATCGAGTTTATCTAACACCCCGACCTGCCCATCGTGCATGGCAATGAGCACAGGTAAACGCCAAGGGTTTAAGATTTCGGGACTAAAGGCACTGGCTCTGACCTGTAGGCCAATTTGCCGCCCCATCAGAGTCACCAACTCATCGCTAGATGGGTTAGGGTTCCAGTCCAGTTGTAAACGTAAACGCTCTTCCGAAGCTTCAATGCGATAATGTTTGGCAATTGTTAAAACGGCTTGTAGCCAAGGCTGGTAGTGCATAGCGGTACTCATGGCTGAATCTCCACCCCTTGAATTTTAGTGTTATTGAGTTGGTAAAGATCACGGGAGCGCCCTGTGACATGAATATATTGAATTAAGCCTGCATAAATATCGTAACGGGCGGTTTCAATTTCTTGCGCTGCACTGTGAATTGCCTGCTCGGAATTTAACAAGTCCACCACGGTACGGGTGCCCAGTTTATATTGTTCTTGATACAGTTCTTTGGTACGGGCAGTGGTGTTTTTTCGCAATGCTAAAACCTCCATTTGCTTTTGTTTATTATCAATTTGCTCTCGAATCAAGCGAATTTGATCTAAAACATCTAAGTACACGCTTTGCACCTCGGCTTTGGCTGCCTGCTCGGCATACGCCGCTGAGCGTTGTTTGGCACGTAAAGCACCGCCTTGGAAAAAATTGCTGTTGGCTTCTAGCATGACTGAACTATACATGCCATCATCTTCATTATTATTGGGATTTTTTCCATTAAGTGCCTGATTTAAACTGCCTTTGACATAAATACTAGGGTAAACACTGCGTTTGGTTTCTTGGCTTTGGTATTGTGCCACTTGTACCGCAGCCTGTGCCGCCATCATTTTCGGAATTTGGCTAAAGCTGGGTTCTTCATATAACCCTGCATGACGAATCACAGTATCAGGCAGGCTCAGTTGTATATTGGATACGTCATAGCCCAACAGTGTTCTGAGCGTTTGTTGATATTGCTTGAGTTGACTTTCTTGGACGAGTAAATTGGACTGAGCTGCCTCTACATTGGACTGAGCTTGTACGGGGTCGGCCTGACTACTGATCCCTGCTTGCGCACGTAAATTGGCAATTTCGGCAATTCGAGCGATGCCTTGAATTTGCTGATGCGCAATTTTAACAATTTCCCGATAGCGGTTGATATTGACGATGGCATTGGCGGTTTGATAGGCAATATCATCAATACTCACGAGCACATTGGCCTGTTCTTCTAATAATTTGGCTTGTTCAATATTGACCGCACTTTTAATTTTGCCAAAGTCATACAGGACTTGGGTTGCCGATAGGCTGTAAAGTTGTCTGCCCCGTTCACCTGTGGTTAAGTCAGCGGTGCTGATACCACCTGAAATTTGTGGATAATACTGCGCCTTAGCTGCATCGATATTTGCGGCTTGCCCTGCCAAAGTAGCAATACTGCGGGTAATTTCAGGGCGGCGTTGTAGCGCTTGTTGAATGGCATCTTGTAAGCCTAGTTCGGCTACATATCCGACCGTTGCGGCATTTGTTGTGGAATGTCCAGTATTTTGAGCCGTGCTAGTCACTACAGGCAACCGTTCTTGTAGCGACTGAATATCTAATGGAAATTGCTTAAACTGCTGCAAGTTGACTTGGTTTGCAGTTGCAGATTGCGGTGCGAATAGCTGCTGAATTCTATTTTTACTGGCATCAAAATAAGATGAGGAGGGCGCTGCATAAGCAGTGCTAAACGTGCTAGATATGGGTAAAAACAAGCATAACCATATCTTGGATTGGGTTAATTTCATGGTCTAAGTATCGAATTTTATATTATGGTTACAAATCAAAAAAGCGTTGTACTGCTGTGGTTTATAGCCGCATTCCTGCCTATTTTAAAGCCATGTGCGCCACATCTTTCATGATAAATTTACA
>DAOMAH010000033.1:6193-11682 GCA_035426725.1 Acinetobacter sp. | reverse complement strand
TGAATTTTGGCTCATCTTCTGGGTCTTGGTTTAAATTTTCACGAATGACTTTTTTAGCTGTTAAAAAGTTAATACTGGTTTGGCTTTGAATGAGGGGGCCATGATTGCTTGAATCATCATAACCAATCAAACGTAGATCATTGCCCTCTAGCCGAAACAGATAACGCCAAAAGCCATAACGTCCATGTCCATAATGCACATCGAGCAAATTGTTTTTGATCTCTATCCATAATTCAGGGGCGAAGTACACACCGCCGTCTTCATTTTCCGAACTAAAACAGTTTAAGTTGCTCACAACGGGTTTGAATTTGCCTTTTTCATTGATGAGCACAATCATGCCACGGCGGTTGCGGTCTAAATGCCCACGGTATTCATGCTCGAAAAAAGCATTCGGATCAGTCGCTTTCACCACCAGCACCACATCTTTCACGCCGTCTTTATTCAAATCGCCTTCAATTGCTTCAAATAAATGATACTTTGCAGGAATATAGGCTTTATAAGTGACTTGGTCTTGGCGGAGTTTAAGTTCTTCGGCAGTCGCTTGCTCTTGAGCAAAGCTCATGTGCGGCAGAGCAGATAAGCTTGATAATAAGACGAATGCTGCAAGTATTTTCGTTTTCATGAAGTTCTGCATTTTTATTGAATAGGTAAAATTTAAACTTAAATTCTTAAACAGAATGACTGACATTTTCCATTCTTTTCGCACGTATCCAACGCACCGCGATGACAAATACAATAATCACCGCAATCGCCACCAATACTGGCAAAATCATTGCCATAATCGACAGAAATATCGCACTAATCCACTCTCCTGTGGCAATGACAAAATTACCCAAACCGCCCGTAGTAGCAGTTGAGATGCCACGAGCAGCCACGGTACTCATTTGCACTGCGCCTGCCGTACCGCCACCGACGATAATTGCTGCCGCCCACGTGGCAAATTGCGACATTTCTCCACTACTAACTGCCATCGTGGTGAGTGTTCCCGCAACCATTGCCGCAGGGGTGGCAATAGTGTCCAAGGCGTTGTCCACCCACGGAATATAGTAGGCTGCGATCTCACTGACTGTTGCCACCGCCAGCCCCATACACACGGTTGGCATGGCCAACCATTCAAAGCCTTGCATCGGTTCAAACCAACCCATCAGTGATGCAATACTCATCACCAATAACGGTACAAAAACCCGAAAACCACAGGCTGCGCTTAAACCTACGCCGATACAAAGTCCTAAAATTGTTTCCATGCTTAATTCCTTTTTATATTTTTGGCTAATCTGATGATATTAGTCTTATTTTTAGGACAATAAAAAGCCCTATCGTGTGACAGGCCGCTTATTTAAACCAGTTGTTTTTTAGGGACGATGGATTGCGCAGAGTTTGTTGCCGTCTGGATCGCGGACGTATGCAAGGTGCATCGCGCCTAAGCTGCCTTCGCGTAAACCTGGTGCATCTTCGATAGATGTACCGCCATTTGCGACTGCGATGTCATGAAATTCGCGGACTTGTTCGGGAGAGTTGCATTTGAAGCCGATGGTTGCGCCATTGGCGTAGGTTGCAACTTCACCATTGATGGGTTCGCTAACGCAGAACGTACCGCCATCGTGGCGGTAAAAAAGTCGTGTATGACCTGTCGGTGCTTGGTTAACAAACGGTTCACCTACACCGAGTGTACCGAGCACTGCATTGTAGAATTGTTTTGATTTTTCAATATCGTTCGACCCGACCATAATGTGACTAAACATAGGTTCTCTCCGTGTTTTCGACTTCATATCGAGTTTGTCTTTTGAATAGCGATATTAGCATTGAGTGGAGGCAAGATGTGAATTTGAGAGTCGAGATGTTTGAGTAACGCACAGGGTTAAAACTCAGCGTGGCGCCCCCTAGTCTAATTAGGCTGTTCGTTGATCATTTTTTATAATGGTTTAGATAACATACTATTGCAACCAAATTCTTCCAACCCTATATTAAACCAGTTTGGCGTTCAACCGCACAGCGATGGAACGAAGCAATGGTTTGTTATGAGTACACCGAACGATTGGGTTATTTTTATCAAGTATCATGAATGCCCCCAATTAAAAATAACATCATATTTTTCATCATACTTTAGAATTACTTTATCAATCGCCTCTTGAATATTTTCATTTATTGATTGTCTTTTGATGTAAAAGTAAAAACTCTTTCAATCTTAATTCCAGAGCATTCCAATCTATATTTATTTTCAGAAATTTCTATAGGATTACCTAATACAGAAAGAATGATACCAATTATATGACTACCTAAATGGCATGCTGTTACAGAAATATGAACCAACTGATCACTTTTTAAATTATTATCAGCATCTAGTACAAATTCCACTCTAACATCACACTTATTAGTTTTAGTAATTATAGTATAAAATATTTCAATTTCTTTTTTGTAATAGTATAACTCTTTCAATGAAATACTAATTTCGTCATGCAATTGAAGTTGCTGAAAAATTGTTAAAACTTTATTCAATAACTCATCGAATATTTCTAAATCTCTTTCTACAAATTGACCTTTAATTTTCAAAGGCACTATCTTATCTAGATTTTCTAATTCTAACTCCATAATTGTCGTTTGTTCATCTTTACTCATTAAATTTATCAAATTAATAGCATTTTTTAGTTTTTTTATTTCGAACCGCCTACTATCACCCAAATCAAAACTATAATTACACGTACCCTCGTAAGGCTTACAAGTCATCTCAAAAAAATCACCAATTATTCTAAATTTCGAATACTTTCTATAATCATTAAAATTAAATGGTGTAGTATAAAAATCAATATCAAAAGTTAACCCACTTGATAATTTATCTTCCTTAAATCTTAATTTTCCTTTTTTAGGAGCTGACATTCCTAACTTTATCTTAGCAGTTTGTAGTTCAAATTCAGGTTTTTTTGAAGGAGTTCCAAACCTCTGCTCAGTACTAACTAAATTTTCAACATCTAATTCTTCTTCTAAACCTAATGAAACATCAATAATCTTCTTTATTGATTCCTCACCATTAAGTGAAAATTGTATAGTTCCATATCCTTCCTCAAAACCACAAGTTTTTAAAAATTCTGTTTTATCTTTTAAATACTTAGAATAATCTTTTCCAATCAAAGCTAATAAATTCTTTTTTAAACCATGACCATCCACAACTTTTAGCTCATGACTTTCGCCATAATGCAAAGTCATCTTTCTATTATTTAAATTATTTTCTTTATCACTTTGCTCAACTTGATGGATTTTTTTAAGAATCTTATATACCAAATCATTATCTATATGTAAAACAAATGCATTTTGTACTTCATGCTTTCCATCAAATTCTAGAAAAATATAAAAAGTTGGCATCTGGGCTGTCGCCATTTGACGAAGATTAGTTAGTGTTATCTGCCATTTTCTATCTTGATTATCTGTTGCTTTAACTTGTATTTTACAATTAACAGCAGATTCATGAAGTTGCTTAGCTGTTATAGCTTGAGAAATAGGGAACTCTACAAAGAAGTCCCATCCTGTTTTATCAATTTTTGATCCATTTGCAATTAAACCCTCTTGTGCACACCACGATTGAAAAGCTAATTCACCTAACAGCCCTAAATCTCTCATAAATCTTCTTAAATAAAAAAGCCCTACTCTAAAGTAGGGTTTTTTTACAACAATTTCAATTATTTCGAGTTAAATTTTTAAGCCACATTACCTTCTAAAAAATCCTGCGCAAAGCGTTGTAATACACCACCCGCTTCATACACAGAAACTTCTTCTTCAGTATCTAGACGACACGTTACAGCCACTTCGATGATTTCCTCTTTACCATCAGCAGTCGCACGTTCGATCACCAAAGTTAAAGTCGAACGTGGCGCAATATTACCAATCACGCTATACAGCTCCGTACCATCCAACTTTAAGGTCTTGCGGTTCACACCCGCTTTAAACTCAAGCGGTAGAACCCCCATACCCACCAAGTTAGTACGGTGAATACGCTCAAAACCTTCAGCCACAATCGCTTCAACACCTGCAAGACGCACACCTTTGGCAGCCCAGTCACGGCTTGAACCCTGACCATAGTCTGCACCTGCCACAATGATCAACGGTTGCTTACGGTTCATGTAGGTTTCAATGGCTTCCCACATCCGCATCACTTCGCCTTCAGGCTCGACACGCGCTTTCGAACCTTGTTTAATCGTACCGTCCGAACGCACCACCATTTCATTAAACAGTTTCGGGTTGGCAAATGTTGCACGTTGCGTGGTTAAGTGATCACCACGGTGAGTTGCGTATGAGTTAAAGTCTTCCTCAGGTACACCCATTTTCGCCAAATATTCGCCTGAAGCACTGTCTAACACAATCGCATTCGATGGAGACAAGTGATCTGTGGTGATGTTATCACCCAAAATTGCAAGTGGACGCATATTGGTCAAAGTACGTGGTGCAGCCAACGCCCCTTCCCAATACGGCGGACGGCGAATATAGGTACTCATTGGACGCCAATCATACAGTGGGCTTGCAGCTACTTCATTGACACCCAAATCAAACATTGGAATGTAGATTTTACGGAATTGTTCAGGCTTCACTGATTCTTTAACTAAAGCATCAATTTCAGCATCCGATGGCCAAATGTCTTTCAGGTAAATTGGATTACCATTTTTGTCATTTCCGAGTGCATCTTTTTCGATGTCAAAACGAATGGTTCCTGCGATTGCATAGGCTACAACCAACGGCGGAGATGCCAAGAACGCTTGTTTTGCATACGGATGAATACGACCATCGAAGTTACGGTTACCTGAAAGTACCGCCGTCGCATATAAGTCGCGGTCGATGATTTCTTGTTGAATCACTGGATCAAGTGCGCCTGACATACCGTTACAAGTAGTACATGCATACGCGACGATACCAAAGCCAAGCTTTTCGAGGTCTTTGAGTACGCCTGCTTCTTCTAAATACAGCGCAGCCGCTTTTGAACCTGGGGCAAAAGATGATTTCACCCACGGTTTACGCACTAAGCCCAGCTCATTTGCCTTACGTGCCAATAGACCCGCCGCCACTGTATTACGTGGGTTAGAGGTATTGGTACATGAGGTAATAGCCGCAATGATGATCGCGCCATCAGGCATTAAACCATCAGTACGGTTTTCAACAACGCCAGCAATACCTTTTTCTTTCAAATCAGCAGTAGATACACGTGCATGTGGGTTTGATGGACCTGCAATGTTACGAGTCACTGTTGAAAGATCGAAACGGAGTACACGTGGGTACTGCGCTTTGCTCATATCCGATGCCCAAAGACCGATTTCTTTGGCATATTGCTCAACCAATGCCACTTGCGCATCTTCACGACCTGTCAAGGTTAAATAATCAATGGTGTTCTGGTCGATGTAGAACATCGCCGCAGTTGCACCATATTCAGGCGTCATGTTCGAGATGGTGGCACGGTCGCCGACCGACATGCTGTCTGCACCTTCACCAAAAAACTCAAGGTACGCACC
>DAOMAH010000033.1:0-6093 GCA_035426725.1 Acinetobacter sp. | reverse complement strand
TGATGCATAATGCCGTTGCCTGCAGGAATCACATCGACATTTTTAAAGGCTGTCTTCGTCCACTCAATAAAGTGGAAACGATCTTCATTACGACGGTCTTCAATGGCACGGTTTTTTTCAAATGCGTCAGGGTCAAAACCACCAAATTCCACTGCCAAAGAGTGATCGACGATCAACTGGGTCGGCACAACTGGGTTGACTTTCGACGGATCGCCACCTTGTTCGGCAATCGCATCACGTAAACCTGCAAGGTCGACCAAAGCGGTTTGCCCCAAAATGTCATGACACACGACGCGCGCGGGATACCAAGGAAAATCCATGTCCTGACGACGTTCGATTAACTGGGTTAAGGCATCGGTAAGCAATGCTGGGTCGCATTTACGCACCAATTGCTCTGCCAATACTTTCGAAGTGTAAGGCAAGGTTGCGTATCCGCCTGGCTGAATATCTTCCACGGCTTGACGCACGTCATAGTATTCGAGCTGAGTATTGCCATTATCATTTGGCAGCGGTTTACGATATTGAGTATTGCTCATATTAGTCACGCTCCGCCAAAGGTTTGAATTTGAGGTTTTCAGGGCCCGTATAGTTGGCGCTTGGACGAATGATTTTTCCGTCTTGACGTTGTTCAATCACGTGCGCAGACCAACCTGCTGTACGTGCAATCACGAATAATGGCGTGAACATGGCAGTTGGAACACCCATTAAGTGATAGCTGACTGCACTGAACCAGTCGAGATTCGGGAACATGTTCTTCACTTCTTTCATCACCGATTCTAAACGTTCAGCGATCAAATACATCTTGGTGTTTTCTTGTGCTTCACCCAGTTCACGTGCCACTTTCTTGATCACGTCATTACGTGGATCAGAAATGGTGTAAACAGGATGACCAAAGCCAATGATTACTTCTTTTTTCTCAACACGGCTACGAATGTCTGCTTCGGCTTCATCTGCATTGTCATAACGTTGTTGAATCACGAATGCAACTTCGTTTGCACCACCATGTTTAGGGCCACGTAACGCACCGATACCGCCTGTAATGGCTGAGTACATGTCTGAACCTGTCCCTGCAACAACACGTGAGGTAAAGGTTGAGGCGTTGAATTCATGCTCTGCATATAGAATTAATGAAGTGTGCATGGCTTCAATCCATTCGTCCGATGGTGCTTCACCAAGAAGTAAATGGAGGAAATGCGCAGCGATTGAGTCATCATTGGTTTCAACTTCGATACGGCGACCGTTGTTGCTGAAGTGGTACCAATACAACAAGATTGAACCCAAACTTGCCATCAATTTATCTGCGATGTCTTTTGCACCTGCCTCGTTGTGGTCTTCGTGCTCAGGGGTCAAGCAACCAAGCACCGATACACCTGTACGCATCACGTCCATTGGATGAGCAGATGGTGGAAGTTGTTCAAGTGCTGTTTTCAATGCTGCTGGTAAGCCACGTAATGCTTTGAGTTTGGCTTTATACGCTTTGAGTTCGGCTTTATTTGGCAATTTGCCATGTACCAATAAGTGCGCAACTTCTTCAAATTGGCTGCCAACAGCAAGGTCAAGAATGTCATAGCCACGGTAGTGCAAGTCATTGCCGCTGCGACCTACAGTACAGAGTGCGGTATTGCCTGCAACTTGACCGCTGAGTGCAACTGATTTTTTTGGTTTAAAGCCTGTTGGCGTTTCATTACTGCTCATAGGATTGTCCTTTTATTAGTGCTTATTTGTTTGTTTTTAAACCCCTCCTAACCTCCCCTAAAAGGGGAGGAACAACGCAAATCCAATCAATTATGAATCGTATTGTCCCCTCTCCTCATAGGAGAGGGCTAGGGAGAGGTGAAGATAGGGTGAAATCACTTATTTCTTCTCAAAAGTACCATCAAGATACTGTTCAAAGGCATGATAGTTAATACGCTCATACAATTCTTGACGGGTTTGCATGGTGTCCACTACATTCTTTTGCGTACCTTCTTTACGCAAGGTCTGATACACATTTTCTGCGGCCTTGTTCATGGCACGGAAGGCAGAAAGTGGATAGAGCGCAATGCTGACATCGGCAGAAGCCAATTCGTCTGTGGTGAATAATGGCGTCGAACCAAACTCGGTAATATTGGCTAAAACTGGCACTTTGGTCAGATCAGCAAATTGCTTATACATCGCCAATTCAGTGATTGCTTCTGGGAACAGCATATCTGCACCTGCTTCGATATAGGCGCCTGCACGGTCAATCGCTGCTTGCAAGCCTGCAACCGCAAGCGCATCGGTACGTGCCATGATCACAAAGCTGTCATCGGTACGCGCATCCACTGCCGCTTTAATCCGATCGACCATTTCTTGCTGGGTCACGATTGCCTTATTCGGACGGTGTCCACAACGCTTAGCACCGACTTGATCTTCGATATGCATCGCGGCTGCACCAAACTTAATCATCGATTTGGTGGTACGCGCAATATTGAACGCAGATGCACCAAAACCCGTATCGACATCGACCAATAACGGTAAATCGCAGACATCGGTGATACGGCGTACATCGGTCAATACATCATCAAGGTTACTAATGCCCAAATCAGGTAAGCCCAAAGAACCTGCCGCAACACCACCACCAGACAAGTAGATCGCTTTGTAGCCCGCACGTTGTGCCAATAATGCATGGTTGGCATTGATTGCACCGACCACTTGTAATGGTTTTTCATTTGCGACCGCGTCGCGGAATAGCTGACCAGCAGACTTAGCCATGTTGTTGTTCTCCTTGGGTTTGCAGCAATGTGTGCTCAACAATTTTGTAGGATGCATTGATGTGACGGTGCATCAGCATTTCGGCAAGTTCGCCATCGCCTTCAGCAATCGCATCTAAAATGCGGATATGTTCATCCCAAGCTTTGCTCGGGCGATCTGGGGTATTTGAAAACTGGATTCGATACATACGGATAAGGTGATATAGCTCATCGCAGAGCATTTTTTCTAAGGTTTTATTGCCACTGCTTTTGATAATGCAGTAATGGAAATCATCTTGCCCTTCTTGCAGATAGTAGCCCTTACCTGCCTTAAAATTTTCATCTTCGGCATGCAGGCGGAGTACATCACGCAAGGCGAGGATTTGTTTTTTATCAATATGCTGAGCTGCGAGTTTACAGGCGAGACCTTCGAGAGATGCTCGAATTTGATAGAGCTCTTGAAACTGTTTTAGCGAAAGCGAAACCACCCGCGCACCCACATGTGCGGTACGCTCAACCAGTTTTTGCCCTTCGAGTCGATGAATAGCTTCACGTAAAGGCCCACGGCTAATGCCGTATATTCGTGCCAATTCAGGCTCAGAAATTTTACTACCTGCAGGGATTTGCCCTAACACAATCGCCGACTGAATTTGCTTAAATACGTGTTCCGTCAAAGTAACACTTTGACTTGTGCTCATCGCTTGAGGAACAAGGGTATCTTGCATATTGTCAACAATCTCTACGATTTTTTGCTTTTATAGCGATTAATAAGAAAAAATGCAACCACATTGTCGACAATATGAAACGTCGATATTGCTCATATACTTATTTTTCATTTCTCACTTTTAACCAAATCCTAATTAAAACAAAATCTTACCTGTTGATTTAGACCGTATTAGCACAGTATAGGGTTTGGACTCTATCTCTATGCTATGTCAAGTTGCTGATAACGCATGTTGATCATGCGTGATTTTCCAACACATTTTGTAAGTAAATACTGCATCAACAATGCAAATAACAGCGTGCTTCAAGCGGTCTTTATTGATACATTAGCGAGCAATATCTCTATGCCCTTGTTGAATAAAAGGACCGTACTCATGTTCCAACATATTCCCCCTTATGCAGGTGACCCGATTCTTTCTTTGATGGAACAGTTCAATGCTGATCCACGCGCTGAAAAAGTGAATCTGAGTATTGGTCTGTACTATAACGAAGACAGTATCGTGCCGCAGTTGGATACGATTATTGAAGCGCAAAAGCGAATTGCACCTAAAAATGATAAAACCAAACTTTATCTTCCAATGGAAGGCTTCAAGCCTTACCGTGAAGCGATTCAAGCACTTTTATTTGGCGCAAATAGCCCTGCGATTCAACAAGGTCGCGTGACCACCGTTCAAACACTCGGCGGTTCAGGTGCATTAAAAGTTGGTGCGGATTTCTTAAAAACCTATTTCCCAAATTCTGAAGTTTGGGTCAGCCAGCCAACTTGGGATAACCATGTTGCCATTTTTAATGGTGCAGGGATCAAGAGCAATTTCTACCCATATTTCGATGCTGAAACACGTGGTGTTGATTTTGATGGAATGTTGTCGACACTAAATACCTTGGCAGAACAAAGTATTGTGTTATTACACCCTTGCTGCCACAACCCAACAGGTGCGGACTTAAATCCAGCGCAATGGGATCAAGTGATTGCGGTATTAAAAGCACGCAACCTTATTCCATTCCTCGACATTGCATACCAAGGTTTCGGTGATGGCATGGAACAGGATGCCTATGCAATTCGTGCTTTAGATCAAGCAGGCTTAAACTTTATCGTCAGCAACTCATTCTCTAAAATCTTCTCATTGTACGGCGAACGTGTTGGTGGCTTGACCTTTGTCTGTGATGATGCAGAAGCAGCACAATGTACCTTCGGTCAGCTCAAAGCCACAGTACGCCGTAACTATTCTAGCCCACCAACCACAGGTGCATGGTTAGTCGATCAAGTATTAAATGACACTGATCTTAACCAACAATGGCAAGGCGAAGTCCAACAGATGCGTGAGCGTATTATCAAAATGCGTAGCATCCTGAAAGATGAATTGACCAAAGCATTGCCCGAGCGTGACTTTAGCTATCTTGTGAATCAAAAAGGCATGTTCAGCTACACAGGCTTAACAGGCGAGCAAGTCGATACCTTGCGCGAAGATTATGCTATCTACTTAGTACGTAGTGGTCGTATTTGTGTTGCAGGTTTAAATATGAATAATATTTACAAAGTGGCAAAAGCAGTCGCAGAAGTTCTAGCTAAATCCGCTTAAAATCCCTCTAAATCTCCCTTTTAAAAGGGAGACTTTCATAAAAAGGTTGTTTCACGTGAAACAACCTTTTTTATTGTTCCTGTATTGCACTTCAATCTTCTTGTCTTTAATCCAAAGCCTATCTTATATTTACTATTGCGACTGGCGGCATGGATGCCGCCTTGTTGGACCGCCTTGCGCTGCTTTCAAAGCAGTGCTTTGAAATTGCTCAGGAAGTACCATCAGCCAAACAGAACATTTTTGTTACTTTTCATTTTTGAAAAGTAAAAATCACCTATACAAAAATCATGTGCTTATCCACAATTTATGATCATTGACGTTATCAATGCTTAAACAAATTCATCAAAAGCAATATCCATTATATAAATCTACGAGTGTTCAACAACTCCAGCTCTTTGTATACTGCAAAAGATTTAAAACCACTGTGTAAATAAAAAATGACTCAACTGACTTGCTTTAAAGCCTATGATATTCGCGGTAAATTGGGCACAGAACTCAATGAAGAAATCGCCTATAAAATTGGTCGTGCCTATGGACAAATCTATCAACCTAAAAAAGTTGTGATTGGTTGTGATATCCGATTAACAAGTGAAGGTTTAAAACAAGCCACCATTCGCGGTTTAAATGATGCAGGCGTGAATGTGTTGGACTTGGGCATGACAGGCACGGAAGAAGTCTATTTCGGCGCGTTTCATCTCGATGTGCAAGGCGGTATTGAAGTCACGGCAAGTCATAATCCTATGGACTATAACGGGATGAAATTGGTGCGTGAAAATGCACGTCCAATCAGTGCCGATACTGGGCTAAAAGAAATCCAAGCACTGGCTGAATCTGGTCAATTTGCAGAAGTTGCCGATAAAGGTTCAACGCAAAACTATAATATCCTGCCAGAGTTTATTGAACACTTACTCAGCTATGTCGATCCACAAAAGATTAAACCCTTAAAACTGGTGGTCAATGCAGGCAATGGCGCGGCTGGTCATGTGATTGATGCGATTGAACAAAAATTCCAACAGCTCAATATTCCTGTAGATTTTATTAAATTTCATCACGAAGCGGATGGCACTTTCCCCAATGGT
>DAOMAH010000032.1:0-11843 GCA_035426725.1 Acinetobacter sp. | reverse complement strand
AGTGGTGCAACGGCGATCACCTTAGTACCGTCATTAGTCAAAGGTGGGGCGGGGCATGTCACCATGTTGCAACGTTCGCCAACTTATATCGCTACCGTCCCATCTATCGACATTATTTACGAAAAAGCACGTAAATTTATTTCTGAAGAGAAAGTGTATGACTTTACTCGTACACGGAACATTGCGATGCAGCGTGCGATTTATGCTTTAGCGCAAAAATATCCAAAAGTACTACGTCGAATCCTGCTCAAAGGGGTAGAGTTGCAGTTGAAAGGTAAAGTCGATATGAAACACTTTACCCCGAATTATAACCCTTGGGAGCAACGGTTGTGTGTGGTGCCAGATGGTGACTTATTCAAAGCCTTACGGATTGGTCAGGCTAGCGTTGAAACCGATCAAATTGAGAAATTTACTGCGAATGGCGTACAACTCAAATCGGGTAAACATTTGGAAGCAGATATTGTGGTGTCTGCCACAGGCTTGCAAGTTCAAATTTTAGGTGGGGTCAAAGGTTCGGTCGATGGTCAGCCAATGAACACCTCGAAACACATGCTATATCAAGGGGTGATGGTCAGTGATGTGCCAAATATGGCGATGATCATTGGTTATATTAATGCCTCTTGGACGCTTAAAGTGGACATAGCTGCCGAATATATCTGTCGTTTAGTCAATCACATGGATAAAAATGGCTACGATGAAGTGATTGCACCGAGTGATCAGGCAGAGTTTTTACAAGATACGGTGATGGGCGGGTTAACGGCTGGCTATATTGCACGAGCGGCTGATGTGATGCCGAAACAAGGTCGTCATGCACCGTGGAAAGTGACCAATAACTACTTGGCTGATCGAAAAGATTTGAAAGAAGCGAAGTTTAACGATGGTATTTTACAATTCCACAAACGTGACGAAAAGTTAAAATTGAAGCCTAAATTGGTATCTTAAAACCTTCCGCGTTGTACTTAAAAACCGATGCAATAGTGCCGGTTTTTTTGTGTTTAAAAATAGTTTGAGATACTTCTATTCAAGAAGAAATCGAGTATATTGATGGCATTAAAATGACAGTTCATGGAAGATTTTGATGAAACAATGGATGATCTTGGCGACCGTTTTATTTAGTACTTTCGCCTTTGCAGATGATGCCAAAATAAAAGAAAGCATTGCTAAAAAGTTAGTTGCGGTAGATGGTACGGAACAAGGCTTACAAGCCACAGATAAAATGATTTTAGAACAAATTCGGATGCGTTTGCCGAAAGACCTTCCTGCCGATTTTGATAGCGATTTAAGCAAAAATCTCAATAGCGAGCAAAGAAAGCAGTTTATTGTACAACGCTACGCGGAAACATTTAGTCAGAAAGAATTACAAGCCGCACTATCATTTTATCAATCGGCGGAAGGAAAGGCTTGGGCTAAAAAAGCGAGTGAAATTGGAAGTGAAGTGGCTCATTTCACCACGCAAAATGCACGCACAGCTTTAAATACCACTATGCAGCAACATATTGAAAATCCAAAGGTCAAAAAGTTGATGGATGCAATGAATCCTGCACCTGTTGCTGTACCTGAAAAGACCGATACAGCCGCGAAAAAGTAAATCAAAAAGGTAAATCAAAAAAAGGAATAGTGTATCGAACCTATTCCTTTTTATTTATTGATTTATAGCGTTCGAGAAATCAATTCTTTCATAATTTCATTAGTACCTGCGTAAATACGATTTGCACGGTTATCAATATAGGCACGTGCAATTGGATATTCCAGCATATAACCGTAGCCACCATGAAGTTGTAGACATTCATCGACTACTTTTGAAAACATATCAGAAATTTTATATTTCGCAGCTGCGGCTGCATCTATACCAAGTTGATCTTTAAGTTGTAGTTCCATACAGCGGTCTAGGTAGGCACGGCAGAAATCAATTTCAGTGCGTAATTCTGCTAGTTTAAATCGGGTATTTTGAAAGGTGCTAATCGCTTTGCCAAAGGCCTTACGTTCTTTGGTGTATTGTACCGTGTGCGCAAAAGCAGCTTCCGCACCTGCTTGGCAAATAATGGCAACAATCATGCGTTCCCAAGCCAATTCTTTCATCAGCATCATAAACCCCATGCCTTCCATGCCGAGTAAATTTTCTTTAGGAACACGGACATTGTCAAAGAACAATTCGCAAGTATCTTGACCTTTCATGCCAATTTTATTTAATGGCTTGCCTTTGCTAAATCCAGCACGATTTGCTTCTACGATAAGTAAAGATAAATTGGCAGAACCTTTCTCGTTATCTCCCGTTTTACAAACCACAATTGCCATGTCACACAAATAGCCATTGGTAATAAAGATCTTTGAACCATTAATCACATAATCATCGCCATCTGAAACTGCGGTGGTGCGAACTGCTTGTAAGTCTGAACCTGTCCCTGGTTCTGTCATGGCTATTGCAGTGACAGTTTCGCCCGTTGCCATTTTAGCTAACCACTGTTGTTTTTGCGCTTCGTTACCAAAGTTATTGATGTAATTGGCAACAATATCTGAGTGCAAAGAAAATCCTGTGCTTGAATCCATGGCATAGGCTTGCTCTTCAATCAAAATCATACTGTAAAGTCGGTCGACGCCTGAGCCACCATATTGTTCTGGCATGGTGCTGCACAGTAAGCCTAATTCGCCAGCTTTGTTCCATAAATCACGGTCGACATGTTGTTGCTCTTCGTATTTTTCAATATTCGGAACCACTTCTTTTTCATAGAATTTACGCACGGTTTCACGAAATGCTTCATGTTCAGATGTAAAAAGTTGACGTGGCAGCATATTTGGAACGGGACGGATTGCACCTGATTGCATGACTTATTTTCCTTAATTTATTGAATTGCTCGCTATTAACATACTAGAAATTCAAAATATGCAGCAATGTGATCAATGCTCAATCTGCGTGATGGTTTTGGTCACTGAATAAAAATCGCTGCGAAGTTAAAGAGCGATCGGGTACACTAAGCACCTTTATTCGCAAGTGAAAATGTAATGTCTACCGAAATGACACTGGAAGAACGTAAAGTCATTTACCGCGCACGTCGTGGCTTAAAAGAAATCGATGTGTATTTTGATCCTTACGTGAAGAATTATTATTTAAATGCCGATAGTTCAGAAAAAGCCTTATTCGCTGAGTTAGTCGATCAGGAAGATCCAGATTTATTGGATTGGTTTATGGAAGTGGGTGAACCGCCGCGCGCTGAACTCAAAGATTTTATTGTGAAATTAAAGCATTACGTGCATGGCTAATCGGGTTTTTGAGCTAAAGCCTAGCCGTGTTGAGAAAGGGTTTCAGTCCATCATGTTATTGCTGATTCTCAGTCTACTTTATCCTTTGTTGTCCGTTTGGATGTGGCTGCTTAGTGCTTTGCTCATACTTACAGCATGGTTTTTCTTCTTAAAGAGAGCTCAGTTACGCCGCTTTGAATATTTAGATGATGGGCAATGGTCATTTAGTTTTGATGATCATTCAGCGTCAATTCAACGCCGAAAAATTACGCGAATAATTGATCATAATGCGTATATCGTGCTGTATTTTTCTGAATCTTCGCAGTCGCCATGTGTGATTTGGTGGGATCAATTGCCCGAATTACAGTGGAAAAACTTAAAAATGTTGGTAAAACTGCTGTAATTGTTAGACAAGGTAAATAAAACTTAAAATTCAAATAATTATATATATCAATATTATAATGCTTTATTTTGTATATTTGTTTGAATTGTTAGATTAAAAGTTCTAAAAAAAACTGAAAAAGATAATTGTTAGACAATCTGAACTCAAACTGAAATATGATTCCGCTAAAGTGGCTTTACCAACGTAAGGTGTGGTGGAGGTTCTAAATGGAAATTCCAACATGGTCGTTTCTGGTGATTGCAGTGATATTCGCTGTAGTTGTAGGAAGAGCAGGAACTTTACTCAGGGAAATTCTTGAAGCACAGCAAGTTAAATTTGCTATGAACAAGAGAAAGAGATTGAAAGTGTCATCCGTACATCATTCTCCCATGAATGCGGTTGATGAACGCCAATCAAGTATCTATCAAAAGTAGATACGAAAAAGGAGGTCTCTATGGAGATTTCAATGTGGATGTTTCTAGCCATCGCAATTGTTATGTCAATTGTTGTAGGAAGAGCAGGAACTGTACTTAAGGAATATTTGCAACAAACCTAAAATATAAACTGTTTCACGTTTTTACCAGTTAATAAGTAGCATGTGCTGAACCGTCGCAATGCTACTTTTTTTTGTCTGAAATTTGGTAAATACGTTCATCTGTCTATTCTTTGTACTGTGAATTGTGTCAAACTATTGTCAACAAAATTAGAGCAATGACTATTTAATTCATGTATTGCATCTGATAAGGTACACCTAAAAGGGAAAACAAATTAATTAGAGGACAGGAAGTATGTCTAAGTTCCATAAAATTGGACTCGGTGTGGGTGTTGCTTTATTCACCACGTCAATGTTATCTGGATGTAGCTACGTCATTAAAACAGGTGCGAATATTGCCCTCGGTTTCAGTGAAAATCATATTGTGCCCCCAATTTTGGGCATGGATGATGCAGATATGGTGTGTAATTCTGGTAATGCTTTAACGCCAGCGATTATGGCAACGAAAAGTATGGGTGCCGATCCAACGCGTATGGCAGTACTACTTTATACCTCTGCAGGTATGTGTGCTGAAAATAATTCCCTAGAAGCAGAATTACGCTATTTGCGTGCATCTAAAGCAGGTCAAGTAACCGAAGCACAAGATGCCCGTATTGAACAAAAACGTTGGGCGGGTATTGCTGCTGAGCGTCAATATGCCGGTTATCAACTTTTTGCCAATCGTTGGGAAACCAAATATAAATACAAATTGGGCGATTCATGCCCAACCATGCGTAATGACTTAGACCAAACCGTTTACTTCCTTGGATTAATTAGTGGTTTACAAGCCATGACCAATGACATTAACTCGGGCGGCGCAATCAACGTACCTAAAGATATTGCAGGTATTGTTGAACGTGGTATGGCATGTTTAGACAACGAAAAATTCTGGGGTGCGCCAATGGCGACCCGTGCAGTTATTTGGACGTTATTACCAGGTGCTGGCGATGGCAAACCCGAGCCATACAAAACATTAAAAGAATCTATGGCGATTGGTGAGAAAAAAGGCGTTCGCTTAGCGCATGCGTTATATACCGTTGCTGCTCAAGCCAGTGGCGATGATGCGAAACTTCGTGATGCGTTCCGTTCTTATGCGGCAGCAACAGGCGAAGACAAGCCATCCAATCCGCAATTTAAATTAATTGATAAAATGGCAGGATTAATGATTCGTGGCGTTGCCGATCGTTATTGGGCTGAACATACGGGTGTTAGATCAACTGAAGAAGGTTTAACCTCTTTCTGGGATGATAAACAAGAAAGTTCTAGTGAATTAGATGATTTATTCGGTGGTGGTGATGCATCTGCACCAGCAGAAGAAACTCCAGCTGCTCCAGTTGAAGAAGCGCCAGCCGAACAACCGCCAGCGGAATAAAATAAAGAATCATGCAACGACCTTTTACACAGAATTAGATGCAATATCTCGCTATGTAAAAGGTGTGTTGTAAATGAGGTAGGCATTCATGAAAGATCAAATATGGATTCGCAAAGTCATTTTGATCGCGATATGTATTTCAATATCGGCGTGTCTACAAGTTTTTGCGGATCATTTTATTTATTTGAAGCCAGACTTACTCACTGAGTTTTGGCGATTATGGACGGCACATTGGGTTCATGTTGGTTGGATACATTTTCTACTCAATATGATGGCATTTGCCTGTTTACCTTTTATTTTTCCTCACGTCCGAAATTGGCATTTAGTTGCTTTACTCTGTATTCTCCCCCCCTTTATTAGTTTAATCTTTTATTTCTTCGTTCCGTATATTGAAGCCTATGCAGGACTTTCTGGTGTATTGCACGGTTTATATACCGCTGTAGGCTTAGTATATTTACAATATTTGAATGAACGAAAATTTGCGATTTTAGTTTTAGCTTTAATAGCTGCTAAATTGTTATGGGAAAATACCTTTGGACAAACCGGTACTGCCCAGCTGATTGGTAGCCCTGTGTTAACCGAAGCACACTGGATTGGCGCATTAGGCGGATTATTATGTGGACTCGGTTATCTATTCTTCGTAAAGTTGGAGCGAGAACACATAAGTTGATAAAAGAAACCAATAAAAAAGTAATTACAGCCATTTTTTTTGGAGAAAAATTGCTGCAAATTTGGACGGTTAGGAAAAGGGATTGGTTCAGTTAAGGGTAAATTAATTTATCTAACAACCATGGAAACGCATGATTCAACATCTTTGGATGGGTGTTGATAACAATAAACTGGAATAGACATGCAAAATGATCAAGAGAAAAAGTCTGGATTTGCCAGATTAGGCTATATCTGGAATGATTGGATATCAACATTCATCATTCTTGCATTGTTGCTTATCACTTTGCTGATCGGCACAGGTGAGATGATTCACGGTCAAATGCTTCGTGTGGGCGAGCGTTTGTACGGTGATGAAACAACAGGAATGCAATATTCGTTCTTACGTGCTGAGCCTGAAAAGCCTTCATGTGACCGACACCCTGATATTGATGCACAAGTGCAAACGCAGATGAAAGCCAATGCTGCGGATGAGTTTGCGAGCATGTTCGGTGTTGCATCTGAAGCGGATGTGAGAGCGTCATTGTTGGCGGCACAGCAACAGTGTGATGAAAAATATCAGTTCTACGATAAAGCAATGAAGCACATGGAAGCTCATCCAAGTATTCGTACTTATCGTAAAGTTGAAACAACCTTCTTTGGTATTTTTAAGCTCGGTTCTGAGAATCAAACTGTTATTTTATTAATAATGGTTTTGTTTGCGTCAATAACCGCGTCGTTACGTTATCACCATATTGGTTTACGTGCACCAAAGACCAAACTTGACTTCCGTGTTTATTCAGCACTGATGGTCGCGGGTAACGCACTGTTAAGCTATTCAGTGATCAGCCAGTTCCATTCAGTACTCAATTCTGGGGTTGAAGTTCCTGAAAGAACATCAGTGCTGTATTGGTTATGGATCGCGTTGTTTGTATCGCTGACTATAATTAGTATTTTCCAATTTATTTTTGTGCCGAAAACGGCACAACCTAAAGGTAATTTTGGACTTGCGCTTTTGAGCGTTCCTTTATATGCCTTTATGTCATTGGAGACTGGTATTGTATTTACCTTCTTCATGGATTATCCAATGGGGCAAGGGATTTACTTAGGTATTTTGATTGAATTCTCTGGCATCTTCTTAAACCTTGCCTTGTTTATTTGGGCAGGTATGTTGCTCACACAAACGCGTGTGATGGATTTATTCTTAAATATTTTACGTCCATGGAATTTAGCTCCTGAAACTTTAACTTGGTTAATCTTAATTGCAGCGGCAATCCCAACAGCGTATACAGGCGCATCGGGTATTTTCGTTATTGCAGCGGGTGCGATCATTTATAAAGAAGTGTGGAACTCAGGCGCACGTCGTCAATATGCTTTGGCTGTATCAGCAATGTCGGGTTCTCTCGGTGTGGTGATTCGTCCATGTTTGTTGGTGATCTTGATTTCGATGTTAGATAGCCGTCATGTGACGTCTACTGAACTATTCGATCATGGTATCTATGTTTTCTGGTTAACAGCATTCATTTTCTTGGGTGTGTCGTTAATTCTTGCAGAAGAAAAGTTCCGCGTTGCTTCACCAAAAATTGCTGTACCAGGAATGTTGCGTGCGTGTGTACCTGTGATTCCTTATATCATCATTGGGTTTGCTGTCGTAATGTTCTACAAGCTTGCTTTAGACACGACAATCAATGAATTCACTGCGCCAATGATTTTGCCGTTGGTGTTGATTGCAATGATTTTGTTTGACAAATTATTTGCACCAAGAGTTCCTGTAACAGATCCAAAACATGAAGCATTGATTCGTGAACACGAGAAGAAATCTGAATTCTTGAAAGCACACGATCCACATAGTGGCAAACATCTTGGTTTTGGTGGTGCATTACGTTTTGCGACGTCAGAAACAGTAGGGCATATTGGTGCGTTAATTCTGTTAATGGCATTGTCAGCAAGTGTGGGTGGCTTAATCGAACGTGCGGAAGTGGTTGAATTGTTACCAACGCATTTAGGTAACATTTACATTTCACTTGCCTTTATTGCGCTGTTACTTGCCATTATTGGTATGACGACAGATCCATTTGGTGCGGTGATTCTCGTTGCTGCAACAGTTGCGCCTGTCGCCTATGAAAACGGTATTCATCCAATTCACTTCTGGATGATCGTACTGGTTGCATTCGAGTTTGGTTATGTAACACCGCCTGTTGCTTTGAACCACTTGCTGACGCGACTCTCCGTCGGTGATGAAGAGGTCACTGCAGCCGATAAGGAAGCGAAAGAGAAATACACCAGCTTCTACTATCGTTATGAGCGTTGGATACTACCGATTATCGTGTTGTTCTCATCACTGGTATTAGTTACTTATGCGCCGTATATCTTCCAGATGTTTGGTTGGTATAAGCATTAACTGTTGAAACTAAAAGAAAAGCAGCTTCGGCTGCTTTTTTTATGATTTAGATAAAAGTGATGGTCAGTTAATTCATGGTTAATTTGGTTTTTGCGTTAATGGACTACATAAAATAATCGCCAGCAGAATAAAGCCAAAACCAATAATACTGTAAATATCAGGCGTTTCTTGCCAGAGTAGATACCCCCAAATTCCTGCAAAGATAATTGCCATATAATTGACTGGTGCAATTTTTCCTGCGGGTGCAAGTCGATATGCATGTGACATAAAAATTTGGCTGACATTGGCGAGAATACCCGCCGCTACTAGAAAAAATAACTCATGAAGCTGATATGGTCGCCATACCCAAAACATAGGAATTACAGACAGCAATGAACCAATAAAACAAAAATAAAATACAACTCGTTCAGGCGGTTCAGTTTGAGTCAGTGCCCTTACCGTGACAAATGCCATAGAGGCAAGTAAGCTTGAAGCGATACCAATCAGCGAAATCCAATTCCATAGCCCTTGATCGGGCTTTGCTACACAAAATACCCCAATAAAACCTATACCTGCGGCGCAGAGCATAGCGAATGTGATTTTTTCTTTTAGAAATAACCAAGCAATCAGTGGGATAAAAATAGGGGACGAATAGGTAAATACCATCGCATTAGATAATTTCAAATGAGCGATAGCATAGAAAAAGCCGTACATGGCAGCGAGTCCAACCAAACTCCGCCACGTATGCATCCAGAGTTTTTCAGTTTTAACAAAACCAATGCCTTGCTTCAAAATAAATGGCAGAAATAGTAGGAGCCCGACCGCATTGCGGAAAAATACAATGGTGTAGTTATCTACCGTATGTGAGGCATACCGAATACAGATTCCCATGACTGAAAACAGTAAGGCTGAAAGCATGAGGCAAGCCATCGCAAGCATGAGATTTTGTTTTGAAGGATTCAGATTCATAGACAGCGTAAACCACAGATTTGACGCTATTCTAAGCTGCTTATGAATTGAAAGAAATGCAGGCTATGCTCAGTAAATCGTTTGAGATATGTTTTGATCGTGTTCAATGATTAAAGCTTCAACCAAAGTTAAAGCCTTTTGACATTAAGAATGATTTTGAGCCGTGAGTTGTGATTCAAGTAGTTTAATTTGTTCTTCTTTCAGCTGTAGCAAAGTATCCACATCGGTATGTTGCTGCTTTAAGTCTTGTTGTTGGTCTTTGAGTTGTGTATGAATGTCATCAAGCTTGGCAATTTCTTCTTTTGCCAATGAATCATTCGCAGGTAAAGCATCTTTTATAATGGTATCTTCGACCAATTTGATTGGTGCGGCAACTTCACTTGCAGCGGTTGCCGTCATTTCTGTCGCGGGCGCAACGTCTTCTTTTACAGGCGTCGCAGTTTTGGCAGCTACAGGTGCTTTTGACAGCGTAGGAGCTTGATCTTTTTGTGCTATGAACCACTGTACTGCAAAAAATAAAACCACAACAAGGCTAATTCCGCTCATTATGACCCATAATAATTTGGAATTTTCGGGTTGGTAAGATGACATCATTTTTATTAACCTTCTAGTCAACATGACGAGGTTTGAACTGTATCACTCCAATTTCATCTGGCTCAGCAGGTTCAGCTGGTTCCACATGAGTCGGTCTTTTTTCACTATAAGCACAGTCGATACATTCCATCCACTCGTCATCCGCAGTGACGATTTTCACGACACGATCCAAAGCCCCACATTGAGGACATTTTGCACCAGCAATAAATTGCCTTTTCATGTCAGTTGATTACGCCCTGCGAACAATAATGACGTAGTTTAAGCGGTTTTATTGCTGTTCGTCCAACCTTGATGGCGTAATAATGCATCTATTTTAGGTTCTCTTTTTCTGAAATTGCGAAACGCATCAAGTGCTGTTTCTTTTCCGCCAACTGCTAGAATAAACTGTCTAAATTCTTTTCCTGTCTGTGTATTAAAAACGCCTTCATTTTCGAAGCGATCGAAGGCATCGCTGGCTAAAACTTCTGCCCATTTATACGAGTAATAACCTGCTGCATAACCACCTGCAAAAATATGACTAAAGCTGTGCTGGAAACGGTTATATGGCACAGATGGAACAACGGCAAATTTAGCTCGAATATCATTCAAAACTTCTTGGATTCGCTGGCTATTGAGCGCAGGGGTTTGACGGTGAATGGTGAGGTCAAACAAGGCAAATTCAATTTGACGCAAGGTTTGCATACCTGACTGGAAGTGGCGTGCATTCAACAATGCAGTTAGTAAATCTTGTGGCAACGTCTGTTGAGTTTCGATGTGTTGGCTTAGAACATCTAAACTTTCGTTGTCCCATGCCCAAAATTCCATAAATTGACTTGGCAATTCCACCGCATCCCAAGCCACGCCGTGTGTACCTGCTACCGAAATATTATCCACTTCAGTCAGCATGTGATGTAAGCCATGTCCAAATTCATGGAATAAGGTAATCACTTCATCATGGGTCAGCAGGGCAGGTTGATCACCAATCGGCGGGGTAAAGTTGCACACCATATAGCAAATTGGTTTTTGCACACCATTCACCGTTTGCACACGAGAACGGAAACCACTCATCCATGCACCGCCACGTTTGCCGTTGCGCGCATAAAGATCAAAATAGAAACCACCAATAACTTGACTTTGATCTTCAATTTCAAAATAGCGGACATCATTTTGCCAAACAGGCGCTTGGCGTTCGATGACCTGAATGCCATACAAACGTTGCACGATTTGGAATAAACCATCAACCACTTTCGGCGCAGGGAAGTAGGGTTTTAGTGCTTCCTGAGACAGATTGAATTGTTGATGTTTTAACTTTTCAGAGTAGTAGGTGGCATCCCAAGGTTTGAGTTCCTCAATGCTATCGTTTTTGGCAATGGTTTTGAGTTCTGCAATTTCAGCAAGTGCAGGGGTGCGAGCATGTTCAGCCAAATCAACGAGGAATTGATGCACGCTTTCAACGTCTGGTGCCATTTTGCTCGCCAGTGAATATTCTGCAAAATTGTTAAAGCCAAGCAGTTGCGCCATTTCTTGACGTAAGCTGAGAATTTCTTCCATCACGGGCGTATTGTCAAATTCTGTCTTGTCTGACTGCTCCGATGCGCGAGTCACATAAGCTTTATATAGTTCTTCTCTTAATTCGCGATCTTCTGCATAGGTCATAATCGCAAAATAAGCAGGAAAATCAAGCGTTGCAACAGCTTGTTCAAGCTCACGTAGTTGTCCAAATTGTTTTAATAATTCAACACTACTTTGCGGT
>DAOMAH010000031.1:0-11976 GCA_035426725.1 Acinetobacter sp. | reverse complement strand
ATATCTATTTTTAATGATTTAAAGGTGATGCGTCATGACCGTGCCAAACCTATCATCTGGTGTGATAGAGCGCTTATTTAAATTAAGCGAAAATCATACAACTTTTAGAACTGAGGTGCTGGCAGGTATTACGACATTTTTGACGATGTGCTACATCATTATCGTTAATCCGCTGATACTTGCTGAAACAGGGATGGATCACGGTGCAGTATTTGTCGCAACCTGTTTAGCAGCGGCAATCGGCTGTCTTGTGATGGGCATGATTGCCAACTATCCAATCGCCCTTGCACCCGGTATGGGCTTAAATGCTTATTTTACCTATTCCGTTTGTTTGGGTATGGGCGTGCCGTGGCAAACCGCCTTAGCTGCGGTCTTTGTTTCAGGATTGGTATTTCTTGCCATAAGTTTTTTAAAAATCCGTGAAGCGATTGTTAATGCCATTCCGATGTCGCTGAAATTTGCCATTGGTGGCGGGATTGGTCTATTTCTCGCGCTCATTGCGCTGAAAAATGCAGGGATTATTGTTGATAATTCCGCAACTTTGGTTGGATTGGGAAATATCAAACAACCGACTGTTTTATTGGCTTTATTGGGTTTTTTATTCATTGTTGTTTTACATCACTTTAAAATACGTGGTGCAATTATTATTAGCATTTTAGTCATCACTGTAATTGCGACGGTTTTGGGCTTAAATGAATTTAAAGGTGTGGTGGGGCATATTCCATCTATTACGCCAACCTTCATGCAAATGGATTTTGAAGGACTCTTTACTGCCAGCATGGTTGGCGTTATTTTTGTATTTTTTATCGTTGATTTATTCGACAGTACGGGAACTTTAGTTGGTGTTGCGCATCGTGCAGGACTTTTACAAGATGGAAAATTACCACGTCTGAAGAAAGCTTTATTCGCCGATTCGACTGCAATTGTGGCAGGTGCGGCGTTGGGGACATCATCCACCACACCATTTATTGAGTCTGCTTCGGGTGTTGCAGCAGGTGGTCGTACAGGTTTAACCGCAGTTGTGGTCGCGCTATTATTTTTGAGTTGTTTATTCTTGGCACCATTGGCGCAGTCTGTTCCGAGTTTTGCAACCGCACCAGCATTATTGTTTATTGGTGTGTTAATGATTCAAGGGATTACACATATAGATTGGGATGATATTACCGAAGCGGTTCCTGCATTTCTAACCATTGTATTTATGCCGTTTACCTATTCGATTGCAGATGGTATTGCGATGGGCTTTATCAGTTATGCATTGGTCAAGTTATTTACAGGCAAAGCGAAAACAGTGCCGTATATGGTTTGGATTATTGCTGCACTTTGGGTGTTTAAATTTATCGTTTTTGGCGGTTAAACCAACAACGAGGGATATGTAAAATTAATTTTTTCAGCAGTTGTTTCGGAGTGAAAATGAATCCAATCGAATTGATTCGAGCTTTACCAAAAGCCGAATTGCATGTGCATATTGAGGGAACATTTGAACCTGAGCTGATGTTTGCCATTGCACAACGGAATCAAATTCAGATTCCATATCAATCGGTTGAAGAAGTGAAGCAGGCTTATAATTTCCACAATCTTCAGTCTTTTTTAGATATTTATTATGCAGGCGCGCAGGTCTTAATTTACGAGCAGGATTTTTATGATCTGGCATGGGCGTATTTTGAAAAATGTGCAGCAGACCGTGTGGTACATACGGAGATGTTTTTTGACCCGCAAACGCATACTGAGCGTGGCGTTGAATTTTCGACAGTAATTCATGGTTTAAAACGTGCTTGCGACGACGCACAACAAAAATTAGGGATTAGTTCCCATTTGATCATGTGCTTCTTACGGCATTTAAGTGAAGCAGCGGCTTTTGCAACGCTCGAACAAGCTTTAGCTTTTAAAGATGATATTATTGCAGTCGGATTAGATTCAAGTGAAGTAGGTCATCCACCTGCGAAGTTTGAACGAGTTTTTGCCAAAGCACGTGAAGCAGGTTTTTTGATCGTGGCACATGCGGGAGAAGAAGGGCCACCCGCCTATGTGTGGGAGGCCTTAGATCTGCTTAAGGTGAATCGCATTGATCATGGGGTGCGGTCAGAAGAAGATGAACAATTAATGGCACGTTTGATTGCGGAAAAAATGCCTTTAACGGTTTGCCCGCTTAGTAATTTAAAGCTGTGCGTGGTCAAAGACATGAAAGAGCATAATATTCGCCGTTTGTTGCAACAAGGCGTGATGGTTACCGTCAATTCAGATGACCCGTCTTATTTCGGTGGCTATATGAATGATAACTTTATTGCCATTCAGCAGGCTCTAGATTTAACCAATGATGAAATTAAACAACTGGCTATCAATTCTTTTGAAGCATCATTTATTACGGATCATGTAAAACAGAAATGGCTCGACGTAATTCAAACAATTTAAACCATAGATATTAAAAAACCGCATGAAGCGGTTTTTTAATATCTGTTGATTATTTGGGTTGGCGTAACATGCTGCGTAGCACACTATCTTTATCAATTACATGATGCTTAATTGCGGCGAATACGTGCCCAACGATCAGTAAAGCTGCAAACCATGAAAGATAAATGTGCGTAGGTTTAACAATTTCTAGTAATTCAGGATTGTCTTGAACTAAACGTGGAATTTCAAACAAATACAAAACAGGCGCAGGATGTCCGGCACTCCAGCTATATAAACATCCCGTAATTGGCAAAGCCAAAAGAAGTAAATACAGTGCAAAATGTCCGACATGTGCCAAAGTTTTCATCATGGGAGACATGGTATCTGGAAGTTGCGGTGCAGGATGCGTATAACGCCAAAAAATACGAATCACCACTAAGAATAGAATCGTCGTTGCGATGTTTTTATGTAGCCCAATCACATCGCCTTTAAAACTACCGTCGGTTTCATAGCTTAGAAAGTTACCACTATAAAAACCAATCAACCAAGCGGTAATAAAGATAGCCGCCATAAGCCAATGCAAAATTTGTGCGGTACGTGTGTAATATTGTTTTGAATTTGACATCGCAACGCCCTAGCAGTGATGAATGATTTTATTTTAATTATCAAATTTTTAAACGCATACAGTGTAAATGTAACAGTACGTTTTAAGCTTAGAACGCTGGATACTTTCTCTTAGTCCCAATTGTTATATTATGTAATGTTTTTTTAGAGCCATTTCATAAATGTTTTGGTTTAGGCACAATACGCTTGCCCAAATTGAGAAATAGATTAAATATTATGAATAAGTTACTTTTAGCTTTACCTGCAGTTTTGCTTTTAAATGGTTGTGTTGTTAGTGATCCACAATCACCTGCGGGTACAGCTCAACAACTGGGCGTTGTAGGTTTAAAAATTGCAGTTAATGCAAAATGCTTGAATGAAATCAATACCGTACCTGCTTGGAAAAATGCCACACGGTATATGACAGCTGCACAGCGTGACAACATTCAAACCAATGTTTGTGGCTGTGTGAGTGAGAAAGCACCGAGCAGCGTTACCGCAGTGGAATTAGCAACAGCGGCGATTGATCCAACAGCGCGCGCAACTATTGCGAATCAAGTGGTTTCACAAACAGTGAATGCGTGTGTTGCTGAAGCTTTGAAAAAATAAATTAAATCCGAAAGATTAAGGCTGAATTTTCAGCCTTTGAGGGGACAGTACTGTGATAATTGCAGGTGTAGATGAAGCAGGGCGCGGGCCGCTGGTGGGTTCGGTTGTTGCTGCGGCAGTTATTTTAGACCCCAATAATCCAATTCTAGGTTTAAACGATTCAAAAAAACTCACTGAAAAAAAACGTGAGCAACTGTTTTTAGAAATTCAGGAAAAAGCTTTGGCATGGTCAATTGCAGAAGCAACGCATTTAGAAATTGATGAACTGAATATTCTACAGGCAACATTTTTGGCAATGCGGCGTGCAGTCGAAACCTTACAAATCGCACCTGAAAAGGTGATTGTCGATGGTAATCAAATTCCAAAAGGAATCACGATGGCATGTGAAGCGATTGTGGGGGGAGATGCGAGTCATGCAGAAATTAGTGCGGCAAGTATTTTGGCGAAAGTAACTCGTGACCGTCAAATGTATGAGTTAGATCAGCAATATTTGCAATATGGTTTTGCCAAACATAAAGGCTATCCAACCAAAGCTCATTTCGAGGCGATAGCAGCACATGGTGTAATTGATCAGCATCGACGCAGTTATTCACCAGTGAAAAAAGCATTAGGCCTATAACAATTAAAGCGACTCAATGGGTCGCTTTAATAATTCATATTGAAAATTGAACTTAACGATTAAAGTTATTTTGCTGCGTAAAATCGTTCGTATTTTCTTCAAAAGACATTTGATAATCTTGATCGAGATGTTGCAAGTGCTCGTGCATAGCGCGTTCATGCTGAATGCGTTGATAAATTTCTTCACGATGTACAGAAACTTCTTTTGGTGCATTAACACCAATACGCACCTGATTGCCTTTTACGCCAAGAACAGTAACGCTGACTTGGTCACCAATCATTAATGTTTCTCCGACACGACGAGTCAGAATCAGCATGTTTATCTCCTTGCGAAATGCTTAAACTTGCTATATGAAGTTCATTTGTTTAAACCACAGCCTAATAATATACAGAAAATTGGATTGGAAAAATAAAATTAGCATTTTCCGATAAAGTTAACCAAGTTTTCTAAAATATAGAGAACACATAATAACAGAGCCACGATAGGAAAAACTATAGTGGCTCTTTATTTTCATCGTTTTTTACAAAAAATTGTCTAACAATTTTTAAGCGCGAACACTGCTTTCGCCATGCTCACGGTCTAAACCAAACGCAGTATGTAAGCGGCGAACGGCAAGTTCTAAGTAGTTTTCTTCAATAATCACGGAGATTTTAATTTCAGAGGTTGAAATCATCAAAATGTTGATACTTTCATCCGCTAGCGCAGTAAACATCTTGCTTGCAACACCTGCATGTGAGCGCATACCCACACCGACGATAGACACTTTAACGATGTCATCGCGCGTTACAACTTCACAGCTTTCAATACTGCTTGCCGTTTTATCTAAAATCGCTTTTGCTTTGGCTAAGTCATTACGATTGACAGTAAAAGTAAAGTCAGTCGTACCATCTTCTTCCACGTTTTGGATAATCATATCCACTTCAATGTTGGCATCACTGATCGGCGACAAGATTTTAGAAGCAATACCTGGTTCATCAGGCACTCCTAAAATCGTTAATTTTGCTTCGTCACGGTTAAATGCAATACCAGAGATAATTGGCTGTTCCATGTTGTCTTCCAATTCAGTCGTAATTAGTGTGCCTACATTTTGTTTAAATTCTTCATCAAATGCGCCGTCATCATCATTATCAAAGCTTGATAATACGCGTAATGGCACTTGATATTTACCTGCGAATTCAACAGAGCGAATTTGTAAAACTTTTGAACCTAAAGATGCCATTTCCAGCATTTCTTCAAAAGAAATACGATCCACTTTTTTGGCTTTAGGCGCAACACGTGGGTCAGTGGTATACACACCATCAACATCGGTATAAATTTGGCATTCATCAGCCTTCAATGCCGCTGCAAGTGCAACGCCAGAAGTGTCTGAACCACCGCGACCTAAAGTGGTAATATTACCTTCAGCATCAAAACCTTGGAAACCTGCAACCACAATCACACGACCTGCATCTAAATGCTGTGTCATCACATCGGTATCAATTGCTTCAATACGTGCTTTGTTAAAGGCACTATCTGTTTGAATACCAACTTGACGACCTGTCAAAGATTTTGCTTCTACACCAATCGAATTGAGCGCCATCGCTAACATCGAAATCGTAACTTGCTCACCAGTTGACACCATTTGATCAAGCTCACGTGGATCAGGTGTTTCGGTAATCGCTTTGGCTAGCGCAAGTAAGCGGTTGGTTTCACCACTCATTGCAGATACGACCACAACAACTTTGTGACCGTGATCATGCCAACGCTTGACACGACGAGCAACATTTAAAATGCGCTCAGGCGTACCCATAGAAGTACCACCATATTTTTGAACGATTAATGCCATAGTTGTTCCATCTAAGCCATGACTCTGAGAGGCGTCAGAGTCAGTTACACAAAAGTGAAGTTGTTATTATTGTTCAAGCCAAGCAGGTAATGCTGCAATCACTTGATCAAATTTTTCGTTCAGTGGCGCGCCACCTTGTGCCAAATCAGGTTTACCACCACCTTTACCACCTAGCTCTTGGGCTAAATGCTTGATGATGTCACCTGCTTTGAGTGCCGCAGCATATTGTTTGCCGACTGAAGCGATCAGACTGACTTTATCGCCTTCAACACCTGCTAAAACAATCACTGCATCATCTAACTTTGATTTTACACTGTCATGTAAATTGCGTAATGATTTTGCATCTAAACCTTTTACCGTGGTAATTAAAGTTTGACGACCTGCAATGGTTTGAACTTGATCCAATAAATCTGCTGCTTGGAAGCTGGCTAATTTTTGGTTTAATTGTTCATTTTCTTTTTCAAGGTTGATGCCTTTTTCACCAATGCTTTAACTTTTTTAACGGTTTTCTCTTTTTGTGCTTTGAGCAATGTATTGATGGTTTGAATATCGGTTTCGACTTTTTGAATTGTTTCGAGTGCTTTAGTGCCTGTCACCGCTTCAATACGACGAACGCCCGCAGCGACACCACCTTCAGAAGTGATTTTAAATAAACCAATATCACCAGTCCGGTGAACGTGAATACCACCGCACAGTTCAATCGAGAAGTTTTTCTCCTCAATGATCGATCCCATCGACAGCACACGTACTTCGTCACCATATTTTTCGCCAAATAGCATCATTGCGCCTTTAGCTTTGGCAGATTCAATATCTAATAATTCAGTGCTCACAGCCGTATTGGCAATGACTTCTGCATTGACGAGGCGTTCGATTTCTTGCAACTGTGCAAAAGTTACAGGCTGATCATTGGCAAAGTCAAAACGTAAAATATCGGATGCAACCAAAGAACCTTTCTGTTGAACGTGCTCACCAAGAGTTTGGCGCAAAGCAGCATGTAAAAGGTGAGTGGCAGAGTGGTTACGAGCTGTCGCCGCACGAATATCTGCTTTAACAGTTGCTTCGACGTTTTGAGTGGCTTTAAGGCTACCCATGGTGACGATACCTTGATGGACAAAAGCACCGCCAGATTTTTTGGTATCTTGAACTTCGAAAATACCTGTATCGTTTTTGAAGATACCCGTGTCACCAATTTGACCACCGCTTTCAGCATAGAAAGGGGTTTGGTTTAAGACGATCAGCGCTTCTTCGCCCTCGTTGATTTCATCGACTTGAATGCCATCTTTATAGATCGCGACAATTTGACCTTGACCTTGAGTTGCATCATAGCCACCAAATTTCGTTTCGCCTTCAACTTTTACAATGCTGTTGTAGTCAACCGCAAACTTACCTGCATCACGTGCACGTTGACGTTGAGCTGCCATTTCAACTTCAAAACCAGCTTCGTCAATCGTCAGATCACGTTCACGTGCGATATCAGCAGTCAAGTCAGTTGGGAAACCATAAGTATCATAAAGTTTAAATACGGTTTCTCCCGCAATGACATTACCTTTGAGTTGAGCCAATTCACCTTCTAACAACTTCAAACCTTGCTCAAGTGTTTTAGCAAATTGCTCTTCTTCTTTCAGAAGTTGTGCTTCAATGCGAGCTTGTTGCGTAGCAAGTTCAGGATAGGCTTCACCCATCACTTCAATCAAGGGTTGCAACATTTTGTAGAAAAATGAACCTGTTGCACCTAACTTGTTACCATGACGTACTGCACGACGAATGATACGACGCAATACATAACCGCGTCCTTCATTTGACGGGTTTACACCATCAGCGATCAGGAATGAACATGACCGTGCATGGTCTGCAATTACTTTTAAAGATGCAGGATATTCAACTGGTTTATTTTGTTCTTTCGCTTCTGCTTCAATTGCTGTGGTGTCTAAACCAATAATTTCAGCTGCGTTTTTGAGTAAGTGTTGGAACAAGTCAATTTCATAGTTTGAATTAACATGTTGCAGTACTGCAGAAATACGCTCCAACCCCATGCCTGTGTCAACTGACGGCGCAGGAAGCGGGTGTAATACACCATCCGCAGTACGGTTGAATTGCATGAAAACGTTGTTCCAGATTTCAATGAAACGGTCGCCATCTTCTTCTGGGCTACCTGGTAAACCACCCCAAATATGATCACCATGATCATAGAAAATTTCAGAACACGGCCCGCATGGCCCAGTATCGCCCATTGCCCAGAAGTTATCTGATGCGTATTGACCGCCTTTATTATCGCCAATACGAATAATGCGACTTGCATCTAAACCAATCTCTTTATTCCAAATTTCAAAAGCTTCATCATCGGTGTGATAAACCGTGGCATAAAGTTTGTCTTTCGGTAAACCCATCCATTGTTCGTTGGTTAAAAAATCCCAAGCGAATTTAATGGCATCACGTTTGAAATAATCGCCAAAAGAGAAGTTACCCAACATTTCAAAAAAGGTATGGTGACGCGCGGTATAACCGACATTATCTAAATCGTTATGTTTTCCGCCTGCACGCACACATTTTTGCGAGGAGACAGCACGAACATAATCACGTTTTTCTAAACCTAAGAAACAGTCTTTAAACTGGTTCATACCTGCATTGGTAAATAGCAGTGTAGGGTCGTTGGCAGGAACGAGAGAACTCGATGCAACACGTGTATGCCCTTGCGATTCAAAGTAGCGCAAAAATGCTTCACGGATTTCAGCTGATGTCATAAAACGAGTACTCACAACCAAGCATCCCTAATTTTTAAAAGTGCTAAATTATAACGGAAAAACCCTGTGCTACCAATGATTTTAGCCATAATCTCAGATAAAACTGCATTTTCGCTAAAAATCTATATTCAACAAAGCAGTGCATGTTTTACCATATAGCACTTACATATGATGTTTTAATGAATAGGGTCTCTGCATGCAACGTATTGCGATTAATGGATTTGGTCGAATTGGTCGAAATGTATTACGCGCATGGTTTGAAAACCCGAAGCAATTTAACTTCGAAGTCATTGCGATTAATGATATTGCCGATGTGCAAACTTTGGTGCATTTGTTTAAATACGACACTACACATGGGCGTTTTGCAGGGCAGGTGGAAATTAAAATTGAGGATGAGCAGATTTTCCTCACGATTCAATCCAATCAACGTCAATTAAAACTGCAAGTATTTAAACAAGCTCAGCCAGAATTATTGCCTTGGCATCAACTCAATATTGATGTGGTACTGGAATGTACAGGATTATTCCGTTCTCGTGCTGATGCCACACGGCATATTGAAGCAGGTGCAAAGCGGGTTATTATCGGGGCTGCACCTTTTGATTCAGTTGATGCGGCGATTGTCTATGGTGTTAATCACGCCGAAGTGAAAGCCACTGATCAAATTATTTCGGGGGTGTCCTGTACCACACAGGCTTTGGTGCCTTTAGTCAAAATTATTGATGATGCTTTTGGAATTGAAACGGCATTAATGACCGAAATTCACGCAGTGACAGCAGATCAATCGGTTTTAGATCATGCCCATCGAGATTTACGTCGCGCGCGTGCATCGGGTCATAATATTATACCAACTACGTCTAGTGCATTAGGGGCATTAAAACAAGTAATGCCTAAAATGGAAGGTCGAATTGATGGTTATTCGATTCGCGTGCCAACCATTAACGTGGCAGCAATTGATTTAACCTTCATCTCTCAATCACCCATTACAGTGCATAAAATCAATGAAGTTTTAACGCAAGCCGCGCATTTGGATTATGCACAAATTATGCAAGTTACCTCAGAGGATTTAGTGTCCAGTGATTTTAATCATTCGCCTTATTCTTTAATTGTTGACCTTACTCAAACCATGGTGGTAGGTCATCAAGCCAAAGTTTTTGCGTGGTATGATAACGAATGGGGCTATGCAAATCGCTTACTCGACTTATGTGAATCGTTTCATTAATTAATTTCATAAATTTAGAATAATGATCTGGGGAACAAAATGACTTTGATGTTGATTTGGGGATTTATTGCATTGTTAAGTGGGGCAGTAGGTTTTTTACTGTGGTTTCAATTTGCCCATAAAACAGACATAACAGCTAATGATCAAGTTTTCCAATTAGAACAAAAAGTGCAGCATTTGGAACAACATCTCAAAGCCAGCTTAGAAATAATGCAGGATTTAGCGAAAAAAATGCATATTCAGCAAGAAGTACTCGATAAAACGGTGGGAAATATTTCTGCATTAGAAAAACAAAATGCAGAGTTGGTGAAAGTGTTAGAAATAGCAATAAATAGAAAAATGTGACATAAATTTACACCCCTAAATAAGGGGGCTTTTTGGGGGTTAATGGTTGTTTTTATAAGAAATATATTTTGAAACAAATATTTAATTTTATAAGTGCATATTTAAAAAGGTGAAAATATTTACCTCTTGGTTAAATTTTGATGTGTGAGTTATTTCCAGTATTTTTATTAAAAAATCAAATATATCATCCATAAGTGATTTAAGAGAATTTAAATCAATAGTTTATTAAAGGGGATTTAAAGCTATGCTAAATAAAAAAATGAGCAAAACTGTATTACTTTCAGCCATGTTAAGTGCGTCGTTAATGATTACGGGATGTAATGATGATAATGATTCAGATAGCACCAATAACACTCCAGAAAATCCAGTGGCAACTGAGCGCTTAACAGGTACAGTAGCGACAGGTGCAGCTTTAGCAGGTGCTAACTTACATGTTGTGAATAAAAATGGTACAACTAAATCTGTTGTTGTTGGAGCAGATGGTAAATTTAGCATTGATGTAGAAAAAGGCGCGCCTTATTTACTAAAAGCGACTAAGGGTACGGGGGCGTCTGAGGTAACTTTATATTCATATGCTTCTGGTGCGGGGAATGTTAACGTTACTCAACTGACGACTCAAGCAATTCTAGCGATAAATCAAGACCCTGAAAATCGTGATTATAATTCATTAGCAGATGTCTATAGTCATTGGGCAGCATTGGTTAAAGACAGTACAATCAATGAATTGAATGCTGCTATTGATCAAGCCGCAAAAGAAGTCGTGGCGAACCTTAAAACGGTATTTGATGCAAATGGATATAACTCAGCGAATTATCCTGATATTTTTAAAACAGCATTTGTAGCCAATTCAACAGGGCTTGATAAAGTTCTGGATCAAGTTGAAATTTCAGGATTAAATAATGCCTGTACAGGCGTTGGAAGTACATATAGCTGTAATGTACAGTATCTAGTAAATGGTGAAAATTTTAGCTGGAATTATTCTGTAAATACTTCAGGCATTGTTATTAATATCAATAGTAACAACAACCCAAATATTCCTTCTGGAAATTACAATTTAAAAGTCACGACTTCTGTGATGGGGCAAGGTGCGTCAGTAACAATACAGAATATTCCAAAACCATCGAACCAAAGTGAATTCTGTGCTGCTGATGATGTCACTGCACAATTGCCAAATGGTCAATTTAAAATTAATAGCTGTAGTTTTAATGGGACTGTCGGAAATATTAATGCTACAATAAATGCGAATGGTTTTAATGTTACTTATGATGTGAAGTATGAGTACAGTGCTGCGTAATAAAGTATAAAAAATTCAACGTATGTAATGGGTGTCTTTGATAGACGCCCATTTTTTATTAGACTATTTGTCAAAATTCTCAGGTGCAACGCATAAATCTTCATGTTACACTACGCTGAATCGGGCATTCACCCGATTTTTTTATGTGGATGATTCCACGGTGAACAGATTTTAGGTTTGGAACATGACCATTTCAGAGACATGGTTGCTCCCTGACGGGGTAGCAGATATATTGCCCGAACAAGCGCAAGTCATTGAAACATTGCGCCGCGAAGCGCTAGATTTCCTCGCAGTTCGAGGCTATCAATTGGTATATACACCATTGATTGAATA
>DAOMAH010000030.1:1987-12173 GCA_035426725.1 Acinetobacter sp. | reverse complement strand
TCTCAAGAGGTTATTCAATTACACAACGCTGTTGCACTTCAATCTTGAGACCGCCTAGCAATTAAAAATTACACTGCAAAATTTGCGCTGAAAATTGATCTTTCCATTGATCACGTAAAGTTGGAAGATAAAATTTCTCCCCAATATTGACCAGTTCAGCATCAATCAAGGCATGAATCTCATGCATCAATACATAATCTAAAGCAGTTAATGACAATTGTGGTTGTTGTTGCGAAATCTTCTTTCGTTTGATTTGTGCTGTTTTGATTAAATCATTGGCAAACTCTCGGTCTTTATAGCCGCTTAATGCGCTTAAACGTAATTCAATAATGCCCCAAGCTTCAATCAACTTTTTAAAGATTTCAAAGTCGGATGAAGTCGCTTCCCATGTCACATTTTCAAGATTATTGTCTTCAGGTAATACAGGCAATAAAAGATCGGCCGTGCTTGGGAAAATTTTCTTTAAATTCAACAGAAACTTCACTGGATTTTCATGCGAAAGACCTGAAAATTGGATGTTTGTTTGAGTATCTGTTAAATAAATATTGAGCATAATGAAGCGTCGAATCGTTTGATCAAAGTAATATTGTACGCAGTTCACCTTATAAAAACTACTGATAAAAAATACACAACCAACTCAAAATACAGTGGATTTTAAGATTAAGTTTAGTGACTATTGGGTGAAATCATGTTTTCAGGTTTCACCACTTCATCAAACTGTTCAGAAGTGACTAAACCAAGTTCTACCGCAACTTGTTTCAAGGTTTTATTTTCTTTATACGCTGTTTTTGCGACTTTCGCCGAATTTTCATAACCAATGACAGGATTCAATGCCGTGACCAGCATCAATGAATTATGTAAATAATGATCTATTTTTTCTCGATTGGGTTCAATGCCAACTGCACAATGATCATTAAAACTATTACAAGCATCACCAAGCAATTGAATCGACTGTAGTAAGTTATAAGCAATTACAGGCATGAAGACATTGAGTTCGAAATTTCCAGAAGCCCCTGCGATATTAATCGTTGTGTCATTTCCCAAAACTTGTGCCACCACCATCGTCATGGCTTCACTTTGGGTTGGATTGACTTTTCCAGGCATAATGCTAGAGCCAGGTTCATTTTCTGGAATACGAATTTCGCCAAATCCACAACGTGGACCACTGGCTAACCAACGAATATCGTTGGCTATTTTATTCAAGCTTGCCGCAAGTGTTTTTAATGCTCCAGAGGCAAATACTGCTGCATCACGACCAGCTAAGGCTTCAAATTTATTTGGTGCAGTAATAAAAGGTAGTCCTGTCAGCTCAGCCAATTGTTCTGCCGCTTTTATTGCATAGTCAGGATGTGCATTTAAACCTGTACCGACTGCCGTTCCACCGAGCGGTAATTCGTACAACCCTGCAAGTGCTTGATTTAAACGTTTCAGCCCATGTTCAAGCTGTGACACATAACCACTAAATTCTTGCCCCAAAGTGAGTGGTGTTGCATCTTGTAAATGCGTACGTCCAATTTTTACAATATCGTCAAATGCTTCTGATTTTCGTTGCAACGTTTGTTTTAGTTGTTCTACTGCTGGAATTAATAACTCATTCATTTGCAGACTTGCGGCAACATGAATAGCCGTTGGAAAAGAATCATTGGTCGATTGTGCCCGATTGACATGATCATTTGGATGAACAGGTTTTTGAGTACCCAAAGCCTGACCTAATTTTTGATTGGCAATATTTGCTATTACTTCATTGCAATTCATATTGCTTTGCGTACCTGAACCTGTTTGCCATACCACCAGAGGAAACTGTGTATCCCACTGCCCTGCAATGACTTCTTCAGCCGCACTGACAATATATTGGCTTAATTCTTTAGGGAGTTGATTTAATTCCGCATTGGTGATTGCTGCGGCTTTCTTCACTAAGCCCATTGCACGAATCATCGCTCGCGGTAATCGTTCTTGACCGATTTTAAAATTTTGCAGACTTCTTTGGGTTTGTGCGCCCCACATCGCATCATCAGGAACTTCAACTTGCCCCATGGTATCGTGTTCAATTCGCATGTGCATGTTTAACTCCCCTTGAGCGTATTTAGATAAAACCGCCATTCATCTTCAATCATTTGGGTTAAAGAGCGCTTAGGCGTCCAATTCAATGTTTGCTTTGCCTTATCAATATTTGCACCGAGATGGGACAACTCTTGGTTTTGATAAAGAGCAGGCTGTATTTGTATTTCCGCTTTTGTGACTTTCTTAATTTCGTCCAAAAGCGTTTGGATTGAAACTAAATCCGAATTTGCAATGTTAAAAACTTCTAGACAATTGCTTTGCATTTTTAGCCAATTCAAGCTTAAAAGCACCGCATCACATGCATCTAATACGTGTAAAAAACTACGCTCAACCGTTCCATCTTCTGTTTCAGCTTGATTTTGTAATTCTAAAACGTCACGTTGCATTGCCGCGACTTGCAAAGCGAGCGGAACAATATTTTTGGGTAATTGCGTGACATATTCACCCAAAACGCCATGTTCAAAAGCCCCAACGATATTGGATAAGCGTAAATTAACAATTTTCCACTCAGGATCGGCTTTGTAAGTATCTGCAATAATATTTTCAATCATTTGTTGTGAACGAATATATGGGTTGGTGTATTGATAATTGAATTCGGTTTCTTCTGAAAGATTAGCGTCAGATTTTCCATAAACGGTCAGACTAGAGATATTAATCAATTGTCGAACGCCCATACGCTGCATTGATCTCAGCAAACTCATGGCACAACTTACATTATCATTATAATATTCAAGCGGTTTTAGAATTGATTCTTCCAAAGATTTAAAACTTGCTGTATGAATGACAGCATCAATAGAATATTGTTCGAAAATTTTATTTAAAGCTGGCGTGTTACGAATATCCAATTTTTCAAATGGGATATACATGCCCGAAATATATTCTAGTCGCTCCAAAGTTTGTAAAGTAGAATTTGCCAAGTTATCTACAATGACAATTTCCTGCCCTTGTGCCAATAGACTCAAAGCAATATGCGAACCGATAAAGCCTAAACCACCTGTCACCAAAATCATTGTATACTTACCTTCTTATTCAATTATTTGTCATTATTTTGTTTCTATGTTGCTAGTGAATATTCTATGAGTACACTTTTGCTAATTACCGCCGCACCCACCTCTGTTTTGGCTTGGCATGCTTTCGGTTTAGCACAAGCCTTGCACGCTCAACATGAACAACTTCAACTATTCTTTTATCAAGACGGTGTTCAAGTTGCCAATGAATTGCAATGGTTTCCTGATGATCAACGCAACCTTAAACATGAATGGCAACAACTCGGAATACGCCTTCCTGTATGTGTGAGTGCTGCCCTAGCTCGAGGAATTACCGATTCAGACAATGCTCAACGCCATTCATTGCAACATCACAATCTTGCACAGGGCTTTGAATTGGTCGGTTTGGGTGAGCTTGCCGATGCAGTACAAAATTGTTATCGTTTAATTCAATTCTAGTTCATATATTCTTGTAGCGTGTTGCTTTAAAAAGGTAAATTGTGTGAAATCTGTACTCGTTATCATCACTCAACCCAATCTAACCAGTTTGCAGGTCAATGAAAGTTTATCTGCAACTATGGTTTTAGCAACCTTTGGAATTTCTGTCAAAATATTATTAAAAGATACTGCAATTAGTCTATTAAACAGTGATTTAGAGTTTGACCAGTTTAAACATGCGTTTAAAATTGCAGCCAATATGGTGGAAAGTTTTGAATTTTATGACCTCACCCCAATTTTAATTGAAAGCAAAAATAAAATGCTTCCCTCAGTTCAAAATACAGAACTAGACATTGAATATATTGAAATGAATCCTGAATTTATTCAATCATTTGATCACGTGCTGTATTGGTAAGGAATTAAATGATGAAAAAAAATGGTTTATTTCTGATCCAAGCGGCTTATCAAAATACCGAAAATCTCTTAAAAGAATTGCCGAAAATGGCACAGTCTGATGATCACATTGTGGTGATGGGAGATTCTGTCTTACGAATCACAAATAGCCTCTTGGATGCGTTCCCAAATCTGTATTGCTTGGAAAATGAACAGACTTTATTGCCAAATGAAGTCAAGGATCGAGTGTTGATGATTGATTATTCTGAATTCGCAAATTTAGTAATACAATTTGAACGATGCATTTCTTTGAAGTAAATTTTTAAAATCAATCTTAATTTTGCTTAGGCTATTTTATGCAGTTAGCGTTAGATCAAGACGGTCATTTAGTCGATTATACAATTTGGAATCCAGACGTTGCCCAAGAACTGGCAAAATCACTAGAAATTGAACTTACGGATTGGCATTTTGAAATTCTTGCGGCGGTACGTCAGTTTTATCAACAATTTGGACATTCGCCTGCCACACGTCCATTGATTAAATTTTTGATGAAAACCGTGAGCCCTGAGATCAATAATGCGGAATTACAACAACGTTTTAATACAGGTTTGGTTGCTCGTCATTTAAGTCGTTTAGCAGGTGTGCCGAAACCTGCAAATTGTTTATAGCTTCAAAACACAGCGTTATTTTCAAACGAGTTGAAGTAGCGCATAACATTTAAGCCATTTTTGGTTTATGTTCAAAAAAAGCTAAATAGCTTGAACCTGCGGCAATTTGAATGTCTTTCACATGAATTTCTGCATCACACTCGGCACAAACCACTTTCGGATTGAGTTTTTTCTCGCAGTTTTTATGAACAAACTCGACAGGTTTTCCTGCACTCTCTCCCATCCAATTTTCTGACCATTGCATCATTGATAACAGAATCGGATATAAATCCAACCCTTTTTCAGTTAGTTGGTATTCAAACCGTTGCTGACGCGACACATAAGGTACTTTCACCAAAATTTCATGTTCAACCAAACGCTTTAATCGGTCGGATAATACATGTCGAGTCAGACCTAAACTGCTCTGGAAATCATCAAAACGGCGCACACCCATAAATGCATTACGCAAAATGAGCATCGTCCAACGATCACCTAGCACGGATAATGCTTTGGCGATTGGACACGGTTGTTCACCAATTTCATCCCATTTCATGATTATCTCCTGATCATTTTTAAATGTTGCAATCCTTGCATTACACTCAAATCTTTAAATATTTTGAAATTCAACAATAGATCAATTTCTTCTACAGATGCAATATCATTGTAATAAACCTGTTAGTTACTGATAAAAATACCAGATACTTCCTGTCCTGCATCAAGTTTAATATTGGCAGGAATACGCACCAAACTATTGGCGTGCATTAAATTACTGAGCATGTGAGATTGCTGTTTTGCCAAGCTCTGCAACTTGAGTTGACCTTGCTCAAAATAAGCATGCATACGCAAGAATCGCTCTCGTGCATCGGAATTCAGTTCATGCATGAGTATTGCACTAAACCATTGTAGTGGTTGGCGTTGATTTTGCAGCGCATCTAATAATGCTTTGCCATAAATTTGCATTGATACATAAACTGCTGCAGGATTCCCCGGTAAACCGAGTAAATAGCAGTGACGATCACTATGAACATCTTGAATAGATTCTGTATATTCTGCAAAAAATAACGGTTTGCCCGGTTTTTGTTTTACTTTCCAAAAAATCTGCTTAAAACCGGTTTCAAATGCACAAGGGCGAACGAAATCATAATCTCCAACCGAAACACCGCCAGTGGTAATAATCAGATCATAATGCTGTTTTAAACGTTCAAAACATTGTGTGACTTGTTCCGCTTCATCTGCGATGTGGAGAATTTCAACCTCAATGCCATAATCTTTAAACCATGCTTTTAACAATGGACCATTGGCATCAAACACTTTCCCCACTTGTAAATCTTCAGGTGATTCTGCGACTTCATCGCCTGTAATCACTACTGCAACTTTAGGCGATCGGAACACATCAATGGTTTGTATACCCGCCATGCTTAACGCGGCTAAAGCACCAATATTGATTTTCTGTTCAATATCCGCCAATTGCTGACCTTGCTGTACTTCTTCGCCTGTAAAGCGAATATCAGCTTGTGGTTTGATATTTTCAAGCAATCGAATTTTTTGATCAGCTTCAAGCTTAACAATTTCTTGTCGAGCAACGTGTGTGGTTCCATCAGGAACTTTTCCACCTGTAAAAATACGAATCGCCTGTCCGTCAGCCAATTGATGATTCGATTCACTACCCGCTTTAATTTCTCCCACCACTTCAAAAATTGTATCTTGCATATTTTCAAGCGAGCTATGAATGGCATAACCATCCACAGCACTTTGGGAAAAACTCGGTAAATTCACGGCGGAATAAACCTCTTTAGCCAAATAAAGATTTAGACATTCGGCTAAAGTCAGTGATTCAGTAGATAACGCTTTAGGCATGGTTTGAATCAGCGATAATGCCTCATCAATACTGATCAGTCCTTTTTCAGCGCCACATCCTGACATTATTCGTAGCCTCCAGGATGTGGTAAATCACGACACACATCAAAGATATGCACTAGCGAAGGTAAAATTGCTGCCATAGATTCACTCGCACCGCCACGACTGCCCGGAAGCGTTACAACTAATGATCGGTCAATAAATCCAGCGACACCTCGCGATAATGCCGCATACGGCGTGCGTTTTTGTCCAAAAGCACGTGCTGCTTCCATCAGTCCATCAAGTTTGCGTTCTAACAGCGGTTCAAGCGTATCCACAGTAATATCTCGTGAACCGAGTCCTGTACCGCCCACAGTCATGATACAGGCGTAAGATTTGGTCAGTTCCAAGACTAAATCTCTCAACTGATCCGACTCATCAGGCAGAATTTGATAATGAATCGGATCGAAACCCGCCTCGGTTAAAGTTTCCAACACTGATTTGCCTGCGGTATCAGGTTTTCGACCTGCTGCTACCGTATCGGAGAGTACAATCACTGCAGCAGATACAGGCTGACGTAAAGTACGTTTGAAGTGCGACTTGCCTCCTTTTTTCTTGAGCAACTTACATTGATCTAAGCAGAGTTCTTCAGGTTCACAATGTGGTTTGAGCATATCGTACAGCGTTAAACCTGCAAGACTGGCAGCAGTTAGAGCTTCCATTTCCACACCCGTCGGCCCAATGGTTTCAACGGTAGTTAGAATCACCACATGATCATGTTGTAAATCATAATCCACATCAGCACGATAAATCGGGAGTGGATGACACAAGGGAATCAGCTCATCAGTACGCTTTGCACCTAATATCCCTGCAATACGCGCAGTTTTTAAAGCATCGCCTTTTTCAGTATTACCATCTCGTAATAGCTGAATACAATGCGGCGGCGCATATAAAATCGCTTGTGCTTCTGCAACACGATAACTCTCGGGCTTCATCCCAACATTTTTCATTTTAAAATCCTAAAGTTCTAGTCGTGTGTATGATCATGGGCACAATGGTCATGCTGATGATGCCCTGATGAGTCCCCCTTTGACAAAGGTTGGGTGAGCTGTGACTGTAGCAGCGCAAGGGGGATTTCCGCCTGAACATTCTCAGGCGTATCTTTACGAATACAGCAGCCTTCCACATATTGGCTGGTGCCGTCCATGAAAAATTCTTCTTTCCAAATAGGAACTTCATGTTTCACACGTTCCACCGCTTCTTCACAAGCTTGAAATGATTCACGGCGATGCGCCGCATAAGCAATTGCAATAATCGCCGTTTCACTGACATCCAAATAGCCAATTCGATGCATCACCCGTACATAGGACACTTGATATTTTTCTTTGATTTGCTGTTCGATTTCTCGAATCATCTTTTCAGCAACTGGCGTATAAGAGGTATATTTCAGTGCTTTAACGGCTTTACCTTCATGATGATTGCGGACTGTCCCGATAAAAATATCAACGCCACCACATTCAGGAAAAGACTGAATCGGATCAAAACTGTCTAAACTCAACGCTTGATCTTGAACTCGTGCAAATTCACGCATGTTTATCCTCCGGCAACTGGTGACAACAACACCAAAGTACAAGACTGAGTTAATGTGGTTTGGCGTATGACAATATCTGCACCAATGGCACAGGCGCATTTTTCCATCGCTTTGCTCGCTTCAGGATGCAGCATCACAATATGAGTCAACACGTCATTCACCATTTGATCTGCCGTAAATTCAAATGCCAACGCTTTCGGCAATAAACGTTCAATTGCACCAAATGCTTCAATCTTAATTTCAATGCTTTGCATCGTTTCTCCAAAGCTATGTTTCACAATTAACCACCGAGCATATGCATGCTAATTTTACGAGTCTGTTGCTGTTGTATTGCATGATAACCTTTGGCTTTATGCCAAATATAAGGCTTAATCTGTTGATCCAGTTGCTGATAAGCCGACTGGCGTTGTTCATTGCTTGCGAAATGATTCGCTAAATACGGTTTGATATTTAAACCTTGTTGGGCAAATAAACAATTGTATAAATCACCTTTTGCGGTCAATCGAATGCGATCACAGTCACCACAAAACGAATGAGTAATAGTAGAAATAATTCCAATTTGATATTGCCCGTCCAACTGATATGAACGTGCAGGCTCGTGTTGCTGCTGTATTACTTTGATTGAATAATGTGCTGCGAGTTGTTCTAGAATTTCGGCTTCACTGACTACCGCCTGATCTGTCCAATGCTGATCACCATCGAGCGGCATAAATTCAATAAAGCGTAATGGAATTTGCTGTTGTTGCGCCCATTTGACCATCGGTACGATTTGGTCGTCATTTTGACCTTTGATCAATACACAATTGAGTTTAAATGGCAGACCTGCTTTTTGAGCGGCTTCGATGCCATTTAAAACAGGGGCAAGTTCTTTCTTTGTGAGCTTTTTAAATTGATTGGCATCTAAACTATCAAGGCTAATATTCAGATCATCCAAACCCGCTTGTTTTAATTGCGCGGCATATTTGGACAAATAATGAGCATTTGTCGTCATCGAAATACGCTTTAAGCCTAAGGTACGCAAAGCTTGTAAATCACGAATAAAATGCACTACACCTTGACGCATCAATGGTTCACCGCCAGTAATGCGGATACTTTCAATGCCTTGTGCAACCATATATTGGCAAAACATCAACAACGATTCAAAACTAAGTAAATCTTGCTTTTTCATCCATTCAGGATGTTCAGGCATGCAGTAAACACATTTGAAGTTGCAACGATCGGTCACGGAAATCCGTAGCTTACGCTTCATACGTCCATACTGATCTTGTAAGATCGGCAATGTCGTAGTTGGAATTTCATGCGTCATATTTGCACTCATTTTGTGAATTTTCTTTAGCCTTTAGCACAAGTTCTGTGCATTTTGATTACTGCAATATCAGCCATCAATATGCTACAAAGCAATTTTTATTCCAATCTTGTGCTTTTTTAGGCTGTTTTGCCGCATATTTCAGAAAATCAGTGAAGTAACATCAATTGAAAATCAATCTGCAAAAAGCATCGTATTAAAACCGATAGAAATGCACCATTTTATCTCCATTCCCTATCTAAAAATGAAACAATTTGGTGCGCTTCTTTTGCTATATAGCAATTCGCTCTAAACGTACAGGCACATATTTATGATATGGCGTCTTGGAGAATGGATCACAATGCTGCAATGATGTTAAGCGATTAATTTGGGGGCCAATCGGCTCGCCACCTTGATAACGCAATCCATAACCATGCGGTAATGATACAACGCCTTTACGCATACCTTCATCTATTTCCACCACAACAGAAATTTGACCACCTTCAGAAATGCATTGCAGTGCATGCCCTGTTTCCACACCAAAGTTCAGCGCATTTTCAGGGTTCATTCTTAAACGACCCTCTGCATCCACTTTTCGCCAAGCAGGATCACGGTAAATTTGATTGGCATTATAACTACGACGCTCACCTGCGAATAAAATAAATTGAAAATCGTCCGTAATTGTTGTATTGGATTGCCACTCTAATCGAGCTAACTCCGTCAACATTTCAGGAATGGCTAAATGAATTTTTTGATCTTTATAAGCAACCAAACTCCACACATCCGCATAGTCATGCTGTGACAACACCACACCTGAACGTTGCTTTAGAATATTTTGAAAAAGTTTAGCGCCTAGATTTAAACGATTACCTTGATAACCTGCTTGCTTCACCGCTTTATAATGCTTTGCCGCATATTGCATACAGATTGGTAATAACAGCGCCGCTGC
>DAOMAH010000030.1:0-1887 GCA_035426725.1 Acinetobacter sp. | reverse complement strand
AAGTTCCAAAATAGAACTTGAATGAATAGAGGTCAAGGCTAATCTGCTTAAATTTAAAGAACCTCTAAATTATTAATTTTAAGTAAACATCTGCCGAAAAGCTTTCATCTGCTGATATTGTTGTAATTCATCCAAAGAATTTATGCTATGACAGAATAAACTTTGCTTTTGGAATGAAGTACTTTGCGCATTTAGTTGTTTAAAGCACTCGCGTAAACTTAACTTATTTTCTGATATTTGTTGTTTTAAAACTGGCAAACTTTCTCGCTTTAACAAACAAAATGGATATAGCGCATCGCCGTTAATAGTGACATAAGCGACGTGTGCTTGCGGATTTTTTTGCAAAGTCCGATGTAGTTTAATAAAAACTTGATTTGGAATGTATGTGACATCGCATGGAATAAATAACACATAGTCCGATTGTACGTTAGACCACGCACTTTTCATGCCCATTAATGGCCCTAGAAACCCAGTTTTATCATCGGCATAGCAATTTAAATTGGGTTCAATTTGTTTGTAAATAGAGCTATCTCGATGGCTATTAACCCAAATCTGCTGCGCTTCATGTTTAAACGTTTGACAGATTTTTAACAGCTGAATTTGATCATCAAATTGTTGCAATAATTTGTTCATGCCGTTCATACGGCGCGCTTGCCCTCCCGCTAAGATCACCAAATCTGTCGCGGGAAATTCGCTATTCATGCTTCTGCCTCCAACTGACAGGTTTTAATTAAACCACGAATTTCAGGTAAACAAGAGCCACAATTTCCACCCGCTTTTAAACAAGCTGTCACTTGTTTTTCATGCGTAATATTTTGGGTTTTAATCGCCTCGATAATTTTGTTTTTACCGACTTTAAAGCAACTACACACCAACGGCCCATCATTATTTGCCGCAGACATTGGCATACCTGCCAACAATGCTTTACGGTGCAAGGCACTTAATCGTTCACGTTTAAAGAGCGTTGCCACCCAGTCACGATCTGGCAGTAAATCTGGCGGTGCAATATATAAACTGGCAATCAGAATGCCATCTTTGAGTACGATGCTATGACTGAGTTGCGATGAAATATCTTCAATACTCAACCATTCATAAGTCTCATCAACAAACGGTAAAAAGTTTTTTAAATTCTTTTGCGTTTGATCAATACTTTGACGATCAGCAATTTCATAACGCAATGCTTTCACTGTTTTAATCTTAGTCCACCAAGCGCAGTTTTGTAATGATGTTTTGATTTGATTCTCAAAACCATCACGTACATACAACACGCCTTGCCAGGTGGTGTGGAACGGTTGAATCGCGACAGGCGTGTGCTTAAATTCAGGCTCACCTGAAATCGCATCTACGACTGGATTCACTACTTTGCCAATGCGCGCATCGGAAGCCACTTGCTCTGTCCAATGAATCGGCGCAAAGATTTGTCCACGGCGCACACCTTGTGCCAGTGTCACCCGCAACACACAACGTCCCCATGCAGAACGCACTTCAACCAAGGCTTTGTCACGAATACCAAATTTCAGAGCATCATTCGGGTGAATTTCACAAAAAGGTTCAGCGCGATGCGTGGTTAGATTTGCCGACAAACCTGTGCGCGTCATGGTATGCCATTGATCACGAATCCGCCCTGTATTTAATATTAGTGGATAATCTTCAGAAATCGCATTAACAGGATCAATCGCAACCGTTGGAATGAGTTTTGCCTTGCTATTTTTATGGCTAAAACTGCCTCGATCAAACAGTTGCTCAACTGTAATACTCTGACCTTTTTCCCACACAGGCCATTGGGTTGGGCGCAAATGGTTATATTCATCTAGGCTTAAATCCATTAAACCTTTTAAGTTAAAATAGCGAAAATTTTCAACTTGATCACGTTGGTCTACACTGGCA
>DAOMAH010000029.1:0-12402 GCA_035426725.1 Acinetobacter sp. | reverse complement strand
TACCCAAAAAGCGCATGAATGGGCAGATGTTATGCTGAATCGTAAGCAAGGGATTAAGCAAACCAAAGTATGGAATTTACAGTATTTAGCTGTGTTTACAGGCGAATTAGGTCGCGTTGATCGTACAGCATTAAGCCGTCGTGAACGTGCATTAAAACAATTTGGATTTAAGGAACTAGAACAGGGAATTAACATACGCCCTGATAATTTAGCGATCTCATTTGACGATATTTGCAGCCAATTGCGTCACGCAGGTTTAGAACTATCAGCGAAAATCTGTTTAATTAACCATTTTGATTCCAACACTTTAAGCCAAATTCCAAGTTTATGGCCGACCCAAACCTTAAATCAAAATTATGAAAAATATAATCAGGCGATTCAAACTTGGTTAAGTAAAGTGGCGCAATTAGCTTTGGATGATGCTGCAAAAGAATCTTTAATGCTCGGGCGACAAACAATTTCTTCGCTAATGAATGATCCATTGCTTCCCGAAAGTTTTGTAGATGTTGACTTGCGAGAACAGTTTGCGAAAAGTGTCCAGCAACTTGATCGAATTGGAACTGAACTTTGGCGCCAATTTTATGAAGTGAAATTTTCTTAAATTTAATAATGCTAAGCTAGAAAATAATTTATAATAAAAGGCCACAAATATTACGTAATTTAAAATATAATAATAAATTATGTAATTTTAATAAAGCAAAAAGCATCGAGCGCAGTATGGATACGCGTACCACATTGAGTGACTTGTTCACTCGAGAAGAAATTACTGAGCTGACCACGCCATCAGATTGGCATGGTTATTGGGCTGTGTTGTCAACTTGGGGTGTCATCTTTGCAACTTTTACAATAGTTGAGTTGACTTGGGATTATTTACCCAGTTTGGGGGAAATTCTGCTATATATTTTTGCCTTAATTATTCTTGCAGGTCGGCAATTGGCATTGGCTATTCTGATGCACGATGCCTCTCATCAAAGTTTATTTAAAACAAAATTTTTAAATAACATCGTCACAGATTGGCTTTGTGCACGCCCAATTTGGAATGATTTGCATAAATATCGTAAACATCACTTACGCCATCACAGCAAGACCTCAACGCAAGCAGATCCTGATTTATCTTTGGTCAGCGGCTATCCAACCACTAAAAAATCATTAATTTTTAAATTTTTACGTGATTTGTCTGGAATGACTGGGCTTAAATTTGTGCTAGGGCGAATCCTGATGGATGCCGAAAAAATGGAATGGACGGTTTCAAATGATCGTAACTGGATTCCGCGCAACGGGCGATCATGGCTAAATTATCTAATTGCGTTCTTGAAAAATAGTAGTGGAGCGATTTTCACCAATCTTGTGCTATTTGCCGTGTTGTGGTTAGCAGGACATTCTGAACTGTATTTATTATGGGTTTTGGCATATTTCACGCCATTTCCACTTTTTTTACGCATTCGTTCTATGGCTGAACATGGTGGGATGCCGACCAGTAATTCTGCAATAACCAATACTAGAACCACAAAGGCAGGGTTTATCGCCCGTGCATTATTTGCGCCGATTCATGTGAATTTTCATAAAGAGCATCATTTAATGGCGGCCGTTCCTTATTTTAAATTACCGAAAATGCATCAAATGCTCAGAGAGCGTGGTCACGTGGCAGAACCTCCAAGTTATTGGCAAGTTATCAAAGAGTTATCGAATAAAGTAAATTGACTAGAATCTAACAAAATTTGGAATTGTAATGACAAATACAGTACAGGAACTAACTGATTTTTTTAAGCGAGAGTTTCCTCAAGCCCTTGAAAAAAATTCGATAGAAAAGATCACAGAAAAAGGTGCGGAAACTTTATATCGGGTGGATGAGAGTGATTTACGCCCCGGTCAAACCATTTCAGGCCCGACATTAATGATGGTTGCTGATTTGGCTTTATATGTGGCAATTATGGGGCAGTTGGGCTTAGTGTCCATGGCAGTAACCACGAATATGACGATTAACTTTTTCCGTAGACCGAATGGAACTCAAAATATTAAAGCGATTTGTCGGTTGATTAAAGTTGGTAAAACCTTAGTGACAGGTGAAGTTTGGTTGTATTCAATTGATAATGATGAACCAGTAGCGCACGTGATTGGAACCTATGCCATTCCACAGAAATCCTAACTCACGCTAAACACTTAAAATCATAACAACAATTCAGTATGAGAAAGTGCGATTACATGCTACAAATGTCCATGATTATTTCTTTTGTTCTAATTTTTCTCGATTTATATGGCTATGCTAAACGACTTAATTCCTCTCTCGCAAATTGAGTTAAATCAAGAATATATTTTAACGATTAAACGAAACCATTTGGTGCCTTTAATTCATGATCCGCATCGATTGAATCATTATGCAGATACGATTGTGCAGGCTCAAAGTGTTTTGTTGAATGGCGTTGATCCCCGCTTAAATCAACAACTCAGTGAACTCATTCGCCAGATCATTCAGCAGCTTTCTCGATCGAAAAAATATCTCGGTACTCGTAAATTTAATTCCTTGCAAAAATGGCTGGGAATTGACGTTGAATACGATGCAGGGCAAATGAAATACGTCAAAGATTTAGATCGATTGATTGATGAAGCTAATCATTTAAGTCAGAAATTACAAATCGAAATTCAAAAATCTCAATCTCGGTTTCAACAAGTTTTAGGTTTGCGTGAGCAAATGGCAATGTATATTGTTGCTGCGGAACAATTTGTAAATGAATATCCTCAATTCAGTTCTTCCCAAATACTTGATCCGTTTATTGAGCGACTTTCTAAGAAGATGAATACTTTACAAACTTTGCAAACAAGTAATGACATTGTGATGAAACAAATGCAGTTGTCACATCATCTGTCATTTAGTTTATTAGACCGCTTCAAAGAGGCTCAGCAAGTGTTGATTCCAGCTTGGCAATATCACTTAAAACAAAGTCATGACTCGCATTCAAAAATTGCACTTGAGCAATTAGACAAAAGCCGAGATGATTTAATTCAAACTCTCAAAAAATCATTACAGAAATAACAGGGGAATTTCATGTCAGATTCAGAACTTATTCAATCATCACAGCAACTTGAAGCTAATCAAGCGCAACGTTTTGAACTATTGAACTTAAAAGAATTGGGGTTGCAGACGCAAGATTTCAAAGAAGTGATGGACGCCCATAAAGAATTGGCAGAAATTAGTACCACTGCTGTGGCTGAATACGGCAAAAACATTGCCAATAAAACATCAACATATACCGATGAATTACTCAATCTTGTTCAAAATAAAGATTTAGACACGACAGGTCAAAAGCTCAACCAAGTGGTGCAAGTTGCACAGCAATTAAATACCACCAGTATTTTGAATAAATCTAAAAATTCAGGCTTCTTTGGCGGTTTATTGAGTAAATTTAAAAGTGCCAAACAAGGTTTTGATCAACACTTTAATACCACCAAAGAACAAATTGATGTTTTGGTCAAAGAAATTGAAAGTTCACAATCTGGGCTCAAAGCGCGCGTTGGCACTTTGGATAAAATGTTTGATGCCGTGCAGGAAGAATACAAGCAATTGGGTATTTATATTGCGGCTGGGCATTTAAAACAGCAAGATATTCAACAACAAATGGCACACTTAACTGTGCAAGAGCAAGATCAGAAAACCACACAACAAATGTATGATCTGAATCATTTGGCAAATAATTTAGAAAAACGAGTAAGTGATTTGCAGGTATTACAACAATCTGCCATGCAAACCTTGCCAATGATACGGATTATTCAGTCGAATAATTTAATGCTTGTCGATAAATTTTATGCGATTAAAAACATTACTTTACCTGCATGGAAGAATCAAATCAGCTTGGCAATTTCTTTGCAAGAACAACAAAATAGTGTGCAATTGGCCAAAGCAATTGACGATACCACCAATGAATTACTGCGTCGCAATGCCGAGTTATTACATCAAAATTCAGTTGATACTGCCAAAGCTAATCAACGTTCAGTGATTGATGTTGAAACGCTTGAACATGTGCAAAACACCCTCATAAATACAGTGAATGATGTGATTCAAATCCAAAAAGAAGGCATGCAAAAACGTGCAGAAGCCACTTTGCGATTACGTGCCTTACAAGACAATTTGAATCATTTGGTACTCGAAAATAGTACGCAAAATCCAATGAAATCTTAATTTGTATGAGGAAAGATCATTGTCTCGCATAGACGATTTAAGTGTTCAACCGATTGACCAACGCCTTGCGTTATTAGGAAAACGCCAACGTCATTTGATGGTTTGGTTTTTTCTTAGCTCGATTTTTTTGGTTGCGACAGTTGCCGCTTTGTTTTTGCAAAAAGAATTTGTCTATCGTTTCTTTGATCTTTCAACACAGGTTCAGGCTTTAGATTTGCCGTATGACTTACGAGATCTCATACCATTTGAATCTACTAGTGATTATTTTTTTAATTTACTGTCTTGGTTTGGTTGGTTATTTCTTAAAATTTTCACCGCTTTTACAGGTGCATTTTTATTGGTGCGCTGGATTAAGAAAATTAGGTTTTTCCAATCGCGTTTTCAGTCATGGACGCAACGTATCATTGCATGGTTGATTGCATTTATTTTGTTATGGTCTGGGCTAAGCTATGTTCAATACAATTTGAATGATGAAAAGGCAGAAGCGTATCAGCATTGGATTGAATATCAAACCAATATTGCTGAAAGTGACATCGCACAAGATGTTCAACACGCTGAAATTTCAAGGACAGAAAAAGCCTATGTATTGGCACAAGTTGCGTTATTGCAGCAGCCGATTGATCGTAAAACAGCAGATTTTTACGTGGATCAGCTGATTGATGCAGAAAAAAATGATCCTACTCAGTTTAATAAATACGGTTTTAAGCATGAACAATTGTGGGTTATGCAACAGCAACTGTATGGTAAAAGCATCACTTCTGCGACACATGATTTAGATATTCAAGCGCAAAAAGCCGAAAAAATATCACAAATTTTACGTATTATATCTTTGATATTAATTATTATTTTATTGATTTTTAGTGTAATTTTGTATCTTTTGGCACATCATTTAAAGCAGAGGCGCGAACGAATTGTGCAAAAGTTAGAATAAAAGTTTAAGTTCGGTTTATCCGATTAAAATTATAAAAATATACTGTTTTATCTATTTTGAAATCTGACATACCATGCATGTATTAAATGAATTGACTTCACGATTTGAAATTTGGAGAAAGGCATGTTAGATCAAAATATTAAAACTCAATTAAAAGCGTACTTGGAACGCTTAGAAAGCCCAATCGAGTTAGTCGCTGCTTTAGATGATTCGGATAAAGCTGCGAAAATTAAAGAACTTGTAACGGAGATTGCTGAACTTTCTGATCAAGTGACAGCGCGTTTTGATGGAACAAATGTTCGTCGCCCAAGTTTTGGTGTCGCGAAAGCAGGTGAACAACCACGTGTTTTCTTTGCGGGCTTACCAATGGGGCATGAATTTACCTCGTTAATTTTAGCATTGTTACAAGTGTCTGGTTATGCGCCAAAAGTGTCTGATGAAATATTGAATCAAATTAAAGGTCTAAATTTAAAGTCAAACTTTGATGTGTTTGTATCTTTGAGCTGTCATAACTGTCCAGATGTGGTTCAAGCCTTGAATTTGATTGCAATTAACAATCCAAATTCAACCGCAACCATGATTGATGGTTCATTTTTCCAAGACGAAGTTGAGCAACGCAAAATTTTAGCTGTGCCAATGTTGTTTCAAGATGATCAACACATTGGTCAAGGTCGTATGACTTTGGAGGAAATTGTTACGAAGTTAGATACTAACTCTGCCGAAAAAGATGTCGCCACAATTAATGCGAAAGATGTATTTGATGTTTTGGTAATTGGCGGTGGGCCTGCGGGTGCGACGGCTGCGATTTATGCGGCACGTAAAGGGATCCACACAGGTATCGTGTCGGAACGTTTCGGCGGTCAAGTCATGGATACAATGGATATTGAAAACTTTACCTCCATCAAAAAAACACAAGGTCCTAAATTTGCTGCTGAAATGGAATCACACGTTCGTGAGTACGAAGTGGATATCATGAACTTACAACGGGTGACTAAGATTACTGGTGCAGATCAAACGGCAAATGGTTTGGTTGAAGTTGAACTTGAAAATGGCGCAAAACTTGAATCTAAAACCATTATTCTTTCAACTGGGGCGCGTTGGAGAGAAATGAATGTGCCAGGTGAAGCTGAGTATCGAACTCGTGGAGTCGCTTACTGTCCGCATTGTGATGGGCCACTGTTTAAAGGAAAGCGTGTTGCAGTCATTGGAGGTGGTAACTCAGGTGTAGAAGCAGCCATTGATTTAGCAGGGATTGTAGAGCATGTGACGTTAGTCGAATTTGATACCAAGCTTCGTGCTGACCAAGTCCTACAAAACAAATTGAACAGCTTGCCGAATACCACTGTAATTCTAAATGCATTAAGCACTGAGGTGGTTGGTGATGGTTCACAAGTTACGGCATTGAAATACCAAGATCGTGCGACTGAGCAAGAACATACGGTTGAATTGGCAGGAATTTTTGTGCAAATTGGATTATTACCAAACACAGATTTCTTAAAAACCAGTGAAGTTGAGCTGAGCAATCGTGGTGAAATCGTGGTGAATGAACGTAATGAAACCAATGTCAAAGGTGTATTTGCTGCAGGAGATTGTACGACCGTGCCATATAAGCAAATTATTATTGCTACAGGCGAGGGTGCAAAAGCCTCACTTTCAGCTTTTGATTATATGATTCGCTCTGGTTTCTAAGCCTGTAAAATGAAAAGCCCAAAGTTTGCTTTGGGCTTTTCAATTGCCTAATTTATGGTTTGTACAAACCGTGATCGACCAAATGCTGACGTAAAATTCGACGTAATTCCAAAACAGCTTCAGGTGTTTCCTGAATAGAATGACCACCATGCAGGATTTTTTCGGAAACCGCATGCTCTAAATGCGCACTTTTATAAAGAACAATACCATCCGTTATTATATTTGGATCATCGCTTTTGGTCATGTTTCCAATAATCGAATGGAACACCAAATCTTTTTTCGGTTGAATGGTTGCAGTCAACTCCATGAACTTGGACTTTTTACTTAAATCGCTCGGCCCATTTTGTATAACGCCATTAGTGATGGTTTTTACAAAGTCTTTCAGGTCTGCGTCATCACTGGTTAAGGTGTCTGCCAAACTGGTTAAAAACGTAGCAGGTAAACGGATAATTTTTCTAGCTGCCAAGGTAAACCAACGATCTGCGTAATCAGTGCCACTGTGTGGGGCTGCTAAAAAGATCGCACGATCAAAATTTTCAATCGGTTTCATTTTTAGCCTTTCAGCAATTACAGGGTGTTTGCGTAAACGAACTTGCTGCCGATTGCTCATCATCGATAACGCTGATTTAGAAATATCTGCATCGCTCACCAACAACCGACTGATAATGCCTCCCATTGAGTGGCCAACGAGTACGGCATCTTTAGCAGCAGCATCATTTGAATTAATTCCACCAAATGCTTGTTTTAATAATGCATAAATTTGGAAGCGGCTTTCTAAAATTGGCATATTGGTCGAATAAAAGACCTGCCAAACTTGATAATGTTCCCGTAAAATCGGGTCACCCATAATATCGTTGGTGACACCTATCCAAGCTTCAGGACTACTCGCAAGCCCATGAACTAAAACAATAATTCTTTTGTTTGGATTGTATGGTTCAAGCATGTACAAATGCGGCATGGTCAAACGCTGATCACGATCAATCAGGGTTAAATAAGCCGCTGCACCTAAATTATTTTCTGCAAGCCATAGCCCATAAGGAGCAGAAAAATTTGCCGCCAATGAATAAGATTGACCTGCAATATTTACTTTATCAATACGATAGGGATCATACACTTTAATTTCAAAATCAGGACTATTCAGCACATCATCCACACTTGCATTGCTTTTTTTAGGCTGTGCAATAATGGTTGCCGCTAAGTAGCGTGCTTTGTGAATATTGGGATTGCCTTCTTTTGGGTATTGATACGAAAGCGGGTTTAGAATGTATTTATTGTCATGGCTGGTCGATTCAGAAGCAGGAAAAACTGCCACAAAGTCAGAACCAAAACCGTCACGACGGTTAATTGCTCTTAAACCTGAAAAGTTCATGTTATAGCTAGACATAAATTTCTCAAGTTGCATATTTTGCAAGCGTTGATAACTTTGAATATCAATGGTGTAGGTACTTTCCCCAATTTTGATGATTGGCGTGAAATTGTTTGTTGGGTTTCTTAAACGATTTACATTGACCAATTCAGTCAGTGCTTGATTATAAAAATCTCGAATTTGAACCTGTCGGTTATCAAAAATACGTGCTTGCGGTTGGCGCTGAGTTTTAAATAAATAAGCGTAACTATAACGAATACTTTTATCTAAGGATTCCAACTCCTGATCTAAACATTTGTCATAATTGATTTGGATGATCTTTTGTTCTTCTTCCTTTCGGTGTTTAGTCAGTCTGCTGACTTTGCATTGAGACGAATCTGCAAGTGACATCGCTTTAGACAGATAAAGTTCACTGGCAGCTGAAAGCAATTGTTCATCTAGAATTTGCGGAATTTTATGCAAATCTGCAATGCAATCCGATGGTGTTTGCATGCAAACTTTCGCTTCTTTACCCGACATCGAGAGCACATTCAAACTTGCTTCGCTGAGTTTGCTTTGCGTTAAAATGCTATTACGTTCGTTGGCAAGCGTTACATTCACTGCCTGTTGTTTTAGACTCACTACTTGGCAGCCACTGATCAGCATTACACTAAAAAGTGGTAGTACCCATAATCGTTTATTAAATGTCTTTAATTTATGCATTTTTATTCAACGAATTGAGCGAGAAGATAAAATTTATCATAATCGAATTAGCCAATTATTCAACCGAGGATAAAAAATAGATGCTGTAGAATCTAAATTTTATCCTCAGATTTCAGACGATTACTTCATGACTTGCCATACGTTCCAACGCTGACCAGATTCAACTTCGCCGATTAGGCGATCTGCCACTTCTGCTTCATCTGGAAATTTAATTTTATAATTTTTTAGCGTCTGAATCGCATTCTTCTTTTGTTCCATACCCAAATAATTATTGGTCGCTGCAAGATAAGCTTCCTGTACATTTGCTTTCATTGCTTTGTCTAAATAAGGGATAGCTTCACGCTGACCACCACCTTCAGATAAACCAAAACCAAACCAAAAATTAGTTTCAGGATCATTTGGCACGAGAGCAAGAATGCGCTGTGCATAAGTTAGCGATTTCCCAGTATAAGAAGTACCTAAATCCAAATTTCGCGCCATAACACTGGCTTTAAAAGCACGGCTTAAAATATCCAATGAAGCATTCGGTTGTTCGGCTAAAGCATCAAGTTTTTGAGTAATTTCTTTGAGTTTAGTTTCATAACCTTTACGCTCTTGCCGATCATTAAAACGTGGCGGATAATGTCGTGCTTTGCCTTCAACCAATTGTAAGAAGTCATCAATTTCAGTGACATCAACTTCATGTTCACCCGCAAGCACGGCGTATTTTAAACTGCGTTGTTTTTGATTGATGGTCGGCACAATCAATTTGTTGACTTCAAGTGTCGTAGATTTTGTTGGGTCATTTTGCATTGTCACGACGAGTTTAGTCACTGGCTGGGCAGCAGCATCTTTAATTGCGACTTCGAAACTTGGCGGTAAATCATATTTGATTGGATTCAACGCATAGAAAGGCGCGGTTGGTTCAGGTTCTTTAAATACGAAAGGTTGTGGCGCTGCAGGTGTTTCTTTTTTTTCAGGGACAACATTACAAGCAGTTAAAATTGAGCTACTGAGTACGAGTAATGCCAAAGGCTTATAATTCATGGTTTATCCATTGATTTTAGTGGGGTAAAAGGGTGTAGTAGATAAGTTTTCACAGTCTAGGAAAGGGTAAACGAACTTTCAATGATAAGCTTGTTACATTTCTTTAAAACTTTATGATGGTGATTCATCGTAAGTAATTGAATTAATGCAAGATGCCTAGAAAATTTCACGAAAACTGAAAGATTTGTTTAATTTTATTTTCATGCTCGTATTTTTATTCATTTTTAATGAAGAAATGTGACCAAACTAATGTAACTTTTAAACTCGTCAATTTTTAAAATAATCGAAATAACTAGCCTCATTCCATCATGATGGAATGAGGTGTGAATTAAGTATTCGAAATGCTACTTTGTGCTTCGCATTCACGTTTTAAATCTTCAATAATTTTTAATTCAGTTTTATTAAAAGGTCGATTATCTGAACTTTGCACATTATACGTCGGGTCAAGTAAGGACAAACGTTGACATAATATATTCATGCGCTTTTCATTTTGTTGCATGCGGTCTAATAAAACGCGAATCCCCTCTAAAATTGGGTCAGATTGTTCTTGCGTCGTCGCATACGGTTGGAACCCAATGCTTTCAGCATAATCACGGCGGCTTGCTTCATCGGGTTCAATTTGCGTTTTATCTTTAATATAACGAGCAGGGTTGCCGACCGCAGTTACGCCTGCAGGGACTTCTTTGGTGACCACCGCATTAGAGCCTACTTTTGCGCCTTTATGAACGGTAAAAGGCCCTAAAATTTTTGCTCCAGCACCTACAATCACGCCATCATCTAAGGTTGGATGTCGTTTGCCTTTGCTCCATGTTGTGCCACCTAAAGTTACGCCATGATAAAGCGTAACATCATCGCCAATTTCTGCGGTTTCACCAATCACAACGCCCATACCGTGATCAATAAAAAATCGTTTGCCAATTTTTGCACCAGGGTGTATTTCAATCCCTGTGGTGAAGCGACTAAAAGAAGAGAGTAAACGTGCTGATCCCTTACATTCTTTCTGCCAAAGTTTATGCGCAACACGGTGCATAATTAGGGCATGAATGCCAGGATAAGTCGTTAAAACTTCGAGCGTATTTCGAGCAGCAGGATCACGCGCAAATACAGCCTCGATATCTTCTTTAAGCTGTTTCATCATTGGAATGATTCTCCGTTGTTTTTTTCCAAGAGCCATTGGCTAAAGCCTGTACGCGACTAAAAACGCCACGCAACAAATGGTACTCCATACGATCTAATTGTATCCTTCCAAACAAACGACGCAAGCGTAATGGAAGTAATCTTGGATTATTCGGGTCTAAAAATTCAATATCAGTCAACATTTTTTCAAAATGAGGATAAAAATCCTCCATTTGTTGCTGTGTCACCAAAGGCTCATCCCACTCCATACTTTGGTCTTGTTTGAGCTGCATGTGATCTTCGGGTAATTCTTTTGCTTGAATATTTTGCTCAAGTGCTGCCATGCGTAATTCATAACAGACGACTTGAATCGCTTGGGCAACATTTAAAACACCATAATCAGCATTGACTGGAATAGTTAAATGATAGTTTGCCAAAGCCAATTCTTCATTGGTCAGCCCGCGGTCTTCACGGCCAAATACAATCGCAATATTCTGTTGTTGGCTTGCGCCATTTAATGCTTCTTTGGCGGCGGGGCGAACGTCCAATAAAGGCCAAGGAATTGTTCGGCTTCGCGCACTGGTACCAAAAACCAGATGACAATCTTGAATAGCTTGTTCCAAAGTTTCAACAATTTCAATTTGTTTAATCAAATCTTGCGCACCTGCTGCCAAAGCATCAATATCAGGGTGCGGATAAGTTTTAGGTGCAACTAAAACCAGTTTAGATAAACCCATGGTTTTCATAGCGCGTAATGCACTACCAATATTGGCAGGAAGCGTTGTGTTGACCATGACAATGCGAATTTGATCTAAATATTCAGCCACGCGTGTTGAGTCCAGTGTGTTCATAGACAATCCAAAATTAAGAATATTGGGAGATTTCTGATTGATATAAATCTAAAGCTTCATCCATAGAGATATTTTCAAGTGGTGGCGCATTGAAATTATTCGATGTCTTTTCAACCGTTTTTACCGCTTTGGATTTCACTTGATATTCAATAAAAATGGACTCTTTGCCAAAATAATCTCGTAATTTACTCAGCAATTCATCAAAAGGCGCGACTTTCCATTGTGCACCTAAATGCAGTTCTGCAGTAGCAAAACTCTGCTCAACTTGAATTTGAACAGCAATATGTTGGCACATATCTACATTGCAGTAGGGCAAGAGAATTGTTTGTAATTCTTTGGCTAAAGATTTGCCCATCAAATATTTATCTAAACGGATTTTAATACTTTGGGCACGTTTCTGACGAATTTCATTGAGACTAAAGGCTTTACTCAAACGCGCCATTGGTCGATCAAAACCTTCACGCTCGTAAATTTCACCTTCAATCACCACCACTTGCTCTAAACGCACCACATCTTTATAGCGCTGGAAACGTTCATGGTTACAACT
>DAOMAH010000028.1:0-12459 GCA_035426725.1 Acinetobacter sp. | reverse complement strand
AATCAAGGCACATTCACCCCAAACTGCCTTAAAATCTTACAAAGCTGAATCATCGGTAAACCCATTAACGTTGTTTGATCATCACCGATCATTTTCTCAAATAAGCTGATGCCTAAACTTTCACACTTAAAACTGCCTGCGCAATGCAACGGGTGATCAATTTCAATATAACGTTCAATTTCAGCGAGCGACAGTTGGCGAAATTTGACTTGGTAATGCTCAACCAATGTGGTTTCAAAACGAGAGGCTAGATATTGCACGCTTAAAGCCGTACTAAAAAACACGGTTTTGCCTGAATTGGCTTGTAATTGCTGAACGGCATTTTCAATGCTCAGCGGTTTACCAATAAAATCATGTGGTGCATGTTCCCGCCAAGCCATTTGATCTGAACCAATCACAATCGCATTCGGATATTGCTCAGAAACGACACGTGCTTTTTCATAAGAAAGACGCTTAGCCAAATCATCGGCATGCGTTTCACCTTTGGCAGATTCATCAATCTCAGGCGAAATACAACGATAATCCAACCTTAAACGATCCATTAAATCTTTTCTGGTCTGGCTGCTCGATGCCAAAATGAGATCAAATTCAGCCATTACACCGCAAATTCCACAAGAACTTTTAACGGCACATAATGCAACACCGCATTATGACATGCGTTGAGTTTGATCGGTGGGGCTTCACCAGCTTCATAAGCCTCAACCCAACGTGTCACGCAAATACACCAAAAATCGCCAGGTTTTAAACCCATAAAACCCACTTCTGGCACAGGACTAATTAAATCATTACCGACCTTTTGCGAAAAATTCAAAAAATCGGACGTCATTTGAGCGCACATAGTGTGCTGACCTAAGTCGGTGACAGAGGTATGGCAAAAGCCATTACGATAATAACCCGTAATTGGGTCAAAGCAGCAGCTTGCCAAAGGTTCGCCGAGTACATTTAGACGGTTGATTTTAGGATCAGGATGAATAGACATAAGCGCATTTAGATTCAGTGACGATGATTATCATAATCAAAACTGAGCATTTAGGCAGCTTTTCTGCAAAAAAACTCACCTTTATTTTAGAGAATCATTTAAAATTACGCCGTTTTTTACGTCAAAAAGAGAGCCACCCATGAATTTTCAGCGCATGACTGACCTTGATCTTGCAGGTAAACGTGTCCTTATTCGTGAAGACTTAAACGTTCCTGTCAAAAATGGCGAAATTACCAGTGATGCACGCTTACGTGCTGCATTACCTACAATTAAAGCGGCTGTAGCAAAAGGCGCGGTGGTGATGGTATTTTCACATTTGGGTCGTCCTGTAGAAGGTGAGCCAAAACCTGAACAATCTCTTGCACCAGTTGCGGCTTATTTAAGTAAAGCATTGGGTCAAGACGTTCAATTGTTGACTAACTATTTAGATGGCGTTGAAGTGGTAGCGGGTCAAGTGGTTTTACTTGAAAACGTGCGCTTCAATCACGGCGAAAAGAAAAACAACGAAGAACTTGCCAAGAAATATGCGTCGCTTTGTGATGTATTTGTGATGGATGCCTTTGGTACTGCGCATCGTGCAGAAGCGTCGACTGAAGGTGTTGCACGTTTTGCTCAAGTTGCTGCGGCTGGCCCATTGTTGGCGGCTGAATTAGATGCGTTGGGTCGTGCGATGCAAACACCTGAAAAACCAATGGTGGCAATTGTTGCAGGTTCTAAAGTATCGACCAAACTTGATGTATTGAATTCGCTTTCTACACTTTGTGATCAATTGATTGTTGGTGGTGGTATTGCGAATACATTCTTAGCTGCTGCTGGGTTCAATGTTGGTAAATCACTTTATGAAGCTGACTTAATTGAAACTGCGAAAAATATCGCTGCAAAAGTGAGTGTGCCGTTGCCTACAGATGTAGTTGTAGCTGATGCGAGCCAAATCAACTTTGCAGATTTCTTGGGTTCTTTGGCAAACACTCAAGCGATCGTGAAGAAAGTTGCAGATGTGACAGACACGGATATGATCTTGGATGTCGGCCCTGAAACAGCAAAAGCATTTGCAGACATCTTAAAAACATCGAAAACTATTCTTTGGAATGGTCCAGTCGGCGTTTTTGAAGTCGATCAATTTGGTGAAGGCACTAAAACACTTTCATTGGCAATTGCTGAATCTGCTGGTTTCTCGATTGCCGGTGGTGGCGATACCTTAGCTGCAATTGATAAATATGAAGTAGCCGATCAAATTGGCTATATTTCAACAGGTGGCGGAGCGTTTCTCGAATTTGTTGAAGGCAAAACTTTACCTGCGGTTGCTGTATTACTAGAGCGTGCTTAATCAATTTAGCTATTGATTTATAAGTAAAGATATACAAAAAGAGTCGATACAAATCGGCTCTTTTACTTTTGCGCTACATTTGTGTCATACAAACGTCATCTATCTGACATAATACTGTCATCAACTTTAGCAAGTCACTGTGGAAAGCCGTAATGAAATTTAAATTAACGCTCGCTGCTTTAATCATTGCACCGATTATGTTTACTGCATGTGCAAAAAAAGAAGAAGCAAAAGGTGTTGAACAGCAAACATCGCAATCAACAGAAACTACGCCAGAGCAACAAGCTGCAATTGACGCAATTGACAAGCCAATCTTAGATGAAAAGAATACCGATGTGAACGAAACGGCTGCATCAGAAGTTGCTGCAAGCGAAGTTCAATAAGTTTTAATAGAATCTTAGAATTTTAAAAAGCCGATGACTTACATCGGCTTTTGTGTATTTAGGCATTGGCTTTACAGTAAAAAGTCAACGTGGTTTGGTAGTCATCATCTTTTGCCAATGATGTATTTCGACCTGTAACCGCACCAATCACGCCAGCAGCAGCCTCAACTAGCTTACCTGTTTCATCATCCACGACACCTTTTAATACGCCTTGGTAAGCCGTTTTTTCATCTACAACAACTGGCGCAGTTTTCTTTGTACATGTTTTTTGTGCAGCACTAATTGCATTGTTTTTTGCAATCAAATTGGTTTTACCAATACCTGTCACTTCATATTGATTATTTTCTTTTTGAATCGCTAAGGTATTACTTGGTGTGGATGCACAGGCAGTTAGTCCTAACATAACGCCGCCGCAGACAGTCATAACTATCGTTTTGTTCATTTCAATTATCTCTAAGTCTTTAATTTTATGATTTAAGCATAGAATTTTTGAGAAATTTTTAGGCTTCTGTACAATTTGTGAAGGCGCATTGTTAATTTTTTCAAATTCAAGCTCCCGCTTAGATTTACATAGTGGAAATCATTTAGATTATGCTAATCTAAGGGTATTCTTGTGTGAGTTAGATTCATTTCAATGACGGACTTAGAAGTAGAAAACATTCATCAAAATATTCATCAACGTCAATCGATTGGACACCTTATTGAGCCCGCGCCAAATTCAGAACAACTCGAAAAAGCCTTTCAAGCAGCTTTAACTGCGCCAGATCATCATCGTTTAAAACCAACACGCTTCGTGATTGTAAATGCAGAACAACGCGCTGATTTTGGTAATTATTTAGCACAGGCTTTAGCAGATGTCGGTGAAACAGATACCGCACAATTGGATCGTGCTAAACAGCATCCTTTTCGTGCACCCATGTTGGTTTTAGCTTTAACGACCATACAAGATCATCCGAAAGTACCTCATTTTGAGCAGATTCTAAGTACAGGTGCAGCCATTCAAAACTTGTTATTGTCTTTGCATGCACAAGGCTTTGCTAGTATGTGGCGTTCAGGTGCGGTGGTTGAATCGAACTGGTTAAAGCAGCAATTAGGTTTGCAACAACAAGATTTAATTTCTGGCATTATTTATATTGGAACAGCGGCAAAAGCGATTTCACCACGTGCAGAAATTGACAGTCAAGATTTTGTAAAAATATGGCAAAAAGCAGATTAATCATTATTTAAATTAGTAATACAAAGAAATTGGTTTCAGGATAAAAAATGACCGAGTTAAAATTTAGTGATCTAGTAGACCCAGTTGCAGTCAATGAAAAAACTGCGCTAAGAATTACAGTATTGGGTGGTGGTAGTTTTGGCACTGCAATGGCAAATTTAGCGGTTCGGAATGGTTGCGATACCATGATTTGGATTCGTGATGCAGCTGTGGCAGACGAAATTAATCAAACGCATGTCAATAAACGCTATTTGCCTGATTTTCCTTTAGAACCAGAATTGCGAGCTGTTGCAGATTTGGAATTGGCGGTACGTGATCGTGATCTTATTTTGGTTGCAATTCCAAGCCATTCTTACCGCGATGTTTTAAAGAAAATTGCGCCGTTTATAAGCGCACAAGCCATCGTTTCACTCACTAAAGGGATTGAAGCAAAAACCTTTAGCTTTATGAGTGATATTATTCGTGAGGAATTACCAGAAGTACCTTATGGTGTCTTATCTGGGCCAAACTTAGCAAAAGAAATTATGGCAGGAATGCCCGCAGGAACAGTGATAGCAAGTGAATCCGAATTGGTACGTTATGCAGTGCAGCATGCTTTACACAGTGCATTATTTCGTGTGTTCGGCAGTGATGATGTACATGGCGTGGAGTTGGGTGGCGCATTAAAAAATATTTATGCGGTGGCAATGGGTATGGCATCTGCTTATAAAATTGGTGAAAACACCAAGAGTATGATTTTAACGCGTGCTTTGGCAGAAATGAGTCGTTTTGCCGTAAAGCAAGGTGCAAATCCTTTAACTTTCTTAGGTTTGTCAGGCGTCGGAGATTTATTTGCCACCTGTAATAGTCCATTAAGCCGTAACTATCAAATCGGCTTTGCCTTAGGTTCGGGGAAAACGCTTGAACAAGCGACTAAAGAACTTGGACAAACCGCAGAGGGTATTAACACCATCGTACAGGTGCGTACTAAGGCACAAGAGTTAGATGTTTATATGCCAATTACCAATGCGCTTTATGAGGTGATTTTTGAAAATGCGCCGCCAATGTCGATTGCGGTGTCGTTAATGAAAAATGGTCATCGTAGTGATGTTGAATTTGTTTTACCGCATCATGAAGTTTAACTAAAACGGTTATCGAATCGGGTTAAACTCGAAAGCGAATAACCTTTACATTGGATGAGCACAAAAAGGATTGGTATGCAGTTAACACTTATTCGTCACGGCGAAGCTTCTCCTGCAATAAATGGCAATGATACAAAACGCCCATTAACGGAACGCGGGCATCAGCAGGCGGAGCAAACAGGTGACTTTCTTAAAGATATAATTCAACCTGAAGTTTTTGTGGTGAGTCCACTGTTACGTGCACAAGAAACTTTGGCGCATATAAAGCTGCATTTCTCAGGAATTCCTGTTTTAATTTGCGATAAAATAAAACCTGATGATAATGCGGATGAGGCGATAGAATGGTTGTCAAAACTGTCCTATCAGTCGATCGCTGTGGTGTGTCATATGAATGTTGTGGCGCATATTGCTGAGCAACTGACGTATGAAAACTTCCACTCGTTTGCATTGGCTGAAGCACGTATTTATGATCAGGCTGTCATTGCAAATGGTTTATCATCACAGATCAATCATTTTATTCCGACCATCTAATTTTAATTGCAACAAACAGAATAAGAGTACCTAACACCTATGCTGTATATATGGATGCCTGAAACCAACGGAACATGGTATTGGTCGACTGGAGAGAATTGGCTGCAAAGCAATAGTCTTGAACAATTGATTCAAGATTTGCAGACCCATAACGGCAAAGAAGCCGTGGTGTATTTTTCAAGTCGACATGCGCAAGTGTTTCAGCAAACGATGAACAAAACGCATTACAAACAATTAGGGCAAGACGGCGTTAAATTCCTACTAGAAGAATTTGTCACTTTGCCAATTGACCAAATGAAAGTTGTACATCATTTCCAGAATGATCAACTTAACATTTTAGGTGTTGCTCAATCGACCATTGAAACGTGGCAATATGCTTTAAGTCTATTGCCTGTACAGATTGTGGCATTTTTGCCAGATTTCTTGATGTTGCCTGAACCTGAGACAAATCAAGTCATTATTGCCAATCTGTATGATCATGTGTTGGTGAGAGAAAATGCTTGGTCAGGTGATGCTGTCGATGATTTAGGGCTGTATTTAGAGTTTTTACCTGCCGAGACACAAGTTCAACATAGCAATTTAAATTTCAGTCAATTAGACAGTTTAGCAACCGTAACGAATGCAGATCAGCGCACCGAATCAGCCTATCAATTTCAGCAATTAGTTCGAGCTAAACAGCATCCTTTTAATGTATTACCTAAAGCAAAAAATGCTGAAACCCAATGGTCAGGCTATTGGAAAGCTGCTGCGGTTGTTTTAGTCGCAGTTATTTTCGTACAGTTGGCATACGATGCATTGCGCTGGGCGAAATTAAAAAAAGTGGCAGATCAGACTGCGGTACAAGCGATTGATCAATATAAATCATGGTTCGGTGAAAATAGCCGTGTGACTGAGCAAAATATCAAAAGTCAATTTGAAAGCCAGTTGCGTATGAGTAAACTTGGAGATACTGCCGCACTTTCTTTGTTAAGTCGTGTTGGACCGATTTTGATGCAAAAACAAATTATGGCGCAACAAGTTAATTATGCCGATTCCACTTTGGCAATGTCACTCAAAGCCAAGTCTGCCGATGATTTACAAGCCTTGACGCAACAACTCAATCAACAAGGTTTTCAGGCGGAATTGGGCAATGTGCAAGCAGATAGTATTGGTGCAGTTGGAATGGTGAAAATTAAATAATGAAAGCATTTACTGGACTACAAAGCTATTTCGATCAAAAGTTCGAAGCCATAAATCAATATTTGCAAAGTTTATCTGTGCGTGAACGCGTTATGGTGATTGCAACTGCGTTGTTTGTAACAGTTGTAATTATCGGTGCAGCATTGTGGAAAATGCATTCTTTAGCAGAACAGCAGCAAAAACGTTTAAATGAGTTGAAAGATTTAACCGTATGGATGCAAAGTAATGCAGCCACCATGAAATCTGCCAATGACCTTGAACTATCTATTGCAGATAAAATCCAACGCACTGCACAACAGCAAGGGCTTGCGGTTTCTTCTCAACAAAATGGTGAGCAAATCCAATTGGTTGCTCAGCATCAAAACTATTCAGTATTGGCAAATTTTTTAATGCAATTGGCACAAATGGGCATCAGTATTCAAAAAATGGATATGGTTTCTAGCAATAATCAGATTAAATTAACGGCGACAGTCGAATAAGCGCAGTAAATAACCCTATGTCAAGCATGGTTTTTTACCGAGCCTACGCCTATAATACCGCTACTTGAAAATCAGTAGATTGTGATTGGTATGTTATATTCATTGGCGCGTCCTTTGTTGTTTGCATTCGCACCAGAGCGTGCACATGAATTAACACTTTCCATGCTTGATACAGCTCATAAATTTGGATTAATGCGTCAAAAAGTCGCATCAAAACCTGTCACTTGTATGGGCATTCAATTCCCCAATCCTGTTGGTTTGGCTGCTGGCTTAGATAAAAATGGTGCACATATTGATGCACTTGCTGCATTAGGTTTCGGTTTTATCGAAATCGGTACAATTACACCACGCCCACAAGCAGGCAATCCACAACCTCGATTATTCCGTATACCAGAAGCGCAAGCCATTATTAACCGTATGGGCTTTAATAATGATGGTGTCGATCAACTGATCGAAAATGTAAAAGCATCAAAGTTTAAAGGTATTCTGGGTATTAATATTGGTAAAAATGCCGATACGCCTGTGGAAGATGCCGTTTCTGATTATTTGATTTGTTTAGAAAAAGTTTATCATTACGCGTCATATATTACGGTTAACATTTCTTCGCCAAATACTAAAAATTTGCGTAGTTTACAAAGTGGCGATGCACTGACCGAATTGTTACAAACACTTAAAAATCGTCAACTTGAACTGGCTCAACAATACCAGCACTATGTTCCTTTAGTTCTTAAAGTGGCACCAGATTTAACTGCTGAAGATATTGAATTTATTGCTGCACAATTATTGCAATTTAAAATTGATGGACTCATTGTCACCAATACCACCCTAGGCCGAGATGGGGTAGAAAACCTACCAAACGGTCAGGAAGCAGGTGGCTTATCAGGTGCGCCTGTATTTGTTAAAAGTACCGAATGTTTACGTCAGTTTGCCAAAGTGCTTAATGGTAAAATTCCGCTCATTGGCGTGGGTGGCATTTTATCGGGTGAGCAAGCGGTAGCAAAACAGCAAGCAGGTGCGAACTTGGTTCAGGTTTATAGTGGGCTGATTTATACGGGTCCAAGTCTCATCAAAGATTGCATTAATGCGATGACCGTGTGAAATGAATACGCTTGATATCATTATTCTGATCATCTTGCTCATTGGAGGGTTAAACGGTTTGCGTCAAGGACTGATTAAAGCATGCGCGAATTTGGTCGGGTGGATTCTCGCATTGATCATTGGTGCGAAATACGCAGTGGTCATGGCACCAGCGATGAGCAATTTAAGCCTAGACCCTGTAGTGCAAAAAATTGCTGCCTTTGCCTTTATTGTACTGGTCATTGTCGCTTGTACATGGCTCATTTCGGCAATTCTTAATGCGCTCTTGAAAAGTTTGAAATTGGGTCCATTAAATCGTTTAGCAGGTGGTGCTTTTGGTTCACTCAAAGGGCTACTGATCGTACTGATTATTATGCAAGGTGTCGGGCCTTGGGTGAATAGTTCACCGCACTGGAAACAGTCTAAATTAGTTCAAATTTTATTGCCTTATGCGCCATTGGCAAGTCAATATTCCAAAGACGCAGCAAATCAAGCGTTACATCAAATGTCATCTGAAGGGGCGTTACTTCATCGCCCTTCAACTGAACTGAATGAGTCTGAGCAAGCATCGGTTAACGAGCCTACTTCTGATCATTCAACTCAGAATCCTTTTTATTAATTAACTGCTAGCTTGTCGCGAGGTCGTTATGTGTGGAGTTGTTGGAATCGCCGGTAAATCACCAGTGAACCAAATGTTGTTTGATGCCTTGACCATGTTACAACATCGGGGACAAGATGCAGCAGGCATAGTGACTTGCCATCAAGGGCGTTTATTTCTTCGTAAAGACAATGGCATGGTGCGAGATGTATTTCATACTCGCCATATGCGTGCTTTGCTTGGAAACTACGGTATTGGGCATGTGCGTTATCCAACCGCAGGCTCATCGAGCAGTGCTGAAGCTCAACCGTTTTATGTGAACTCGCCTTACGGGATTACTCTTGCGCATAATGGTAATTTGACCAATGCGGTTGAAATTCATAAAGATTTGTTCAAAACTGACTTACGTCATATGAACACAGATTCAGACACAGAAGTTTTACTGAATGTGTTCGCGCATGAATTACAAAAGAGTGGGACGTTAAACCCACAACCTGCAGATATTTTCCATACTGTGTCTCGCGTACATGAGCGTTGTAAAGGCGCGTATGGCGTGGTTGCCATGATTACAGGGCATGGTTTAGTTGGCTTCCGCGACCCAAATGGTATCCGTCCATTGGTTTATGGTTCACGAGAAACGGCACAGGGTATTGAATATATTATTGCTTCTGAGTCAGTTGCAATTACTGCACTCGGTTTCAAAATCGAACGTGATATTGCACCCGGCGAAGCGATTTTTATTAATTCGGACGGTGAATTATTTGCAAAACAATGTGCGGTAAATCCAGAATATCGTCCATGTATTTTTGAATATGTGTACTTTGCACGTCCAGATGCGACCATTGATGGAATTTCAGTCTATAAAGCCCGCTTAAAAATGGGCGAGAAATTAGCCAATAAAATTCTCAAAGAATGGAGTGCAGAGCACGATATTGATGTCGTTATTCCAATTCCAGATACCAGTCGTACTTCTGCGCTCGAATTGGCAAATATACTCGGGGTGAAATTCCGAGAAGGTTTTATGAAAAACCGTTATATCGGACGCACGTTTATTATGCCTGGTCAGCAACAGCGAAAAAAATCGGTTCGCCAAAAGTTAAACCCAGTCGAACTTGAGTTTAAAGATAAGAATGTTTTGTTGGTCGATGATTCGATTGTAAGAGGGACGACCTGTAACGAAATTATTCAAATGGCACGAGATGCAGGTGCGAAAAAAGTTTTCTTTGCTTCAGCTGCACCAATGGTGAAATATCCAAACGTATATGGTATTGATATGCCAGCAAAAACAGAGTTAATTGCTTCAGGTCGTTCTGTTGAAGAAATTCGTGAAATTATTGGCGCAGATCGTCTTATTTTCCAAGATTTGGAAGATTTGAAAAATGCAGTTCGTACCAGTAAAGTACCAGAGTTACGCGAGTTCGATTGTTCTGTGTTCGATGGCGTCTATGTTGCGGGTGGTATTGATCAGGCGTATTTAGATAAACTTGAGAAAACACGCAACGATTCCGCTAAAAAACAGGCTGATGGTTATATTGATGTCAATATCGATGCCGCATCTGTTGATTTAACTGGAATTCGAGAAGAGTAATTTCACTCAATTTTAGAAAAGCGGGAAATTCCCGCTTTTTTATTTTATGATAAGCGCATATCTAAGTTCCCATACAGAAACAATGTAATAAGGATCATTTACATTGAAAGAAATTAGCCATTATTTAATTGAAAATAAAAATATTGCATGGTCAATGAGCTTTTGTTTCATCGCCATGCTGTTGACGATTTTTATTCTTAATTTAATTTTAGGTTTAGTGGTTCATTTTTTTGATTATGCGCAGCCTATTTGGTGGCACACACTTAGCCCGTACTTTGTGTGTTTGGTGTTGTTTACTTTTCTATGGTCAGTGTGTGCCGAAATTTATATTTTACGTAATGGCGGACATTCGCTTGCGAAACAGTTAAAAGCACGACGTCTGGCTTTAGATGAAAGCACACCAGAAGAGAGTATTGTTTTAAAAGTCGTTGAACAAGTTGCACAGAGTTTTAAGCTCGAAACGCCAGCCATCTATGTATTGCCTGACGAGGTCGGCGTAAATGCTTTAACTGCAGGTTTTTCCTCGCAAGATATTGTGATTATTTTAACTTGGGGCGCATTACAGAATTTAGATGAAATGGAACTGTATGGATTGTTGAGTTATGAGTTCAATCAAATTTTATCGGGTGAAGCGGTTGAAAATACCAAACTCAAAATTCTATATAGTGGTTTAACCATGTTTAGTCAACTGGGCAGCAAGTTGGCTCAGGTTGGTTATAATTCACAAGCAAGTTCTTATCGGAACAAATTTGAAACCTTTTTCATTGCAATTGGTGGGGTTATTTGGCTGACTGGAAGTCTTGGAACGTTGATTACACGAGCTATTAAATATTTGACCTTAAGTAGTCGAACTTTTCACAATGACCTCAAAACCCAGCAATTAATGAATAATGATACCAATATCCAAACCTTGTTACGTATTTATGTGCATCATTCAGGTTCGCAAATTCATAGCGCATATTCTGAATCAATTTCTCATATGTGCTTTGCTAACTCGCTAAGTCCACAAAGTTGGATGAATATTCATCCAAGTATTAAAGCTCGTATATTTGAACTTAATCCGACTTTGTTACAAGATCTACAATTAGAAAATTTAAGAAAACTTCGTAGTCGTCCGTGGTTTGGTATTTTCAGCACATTAAAAGAGTCAGGCGATGTTGCGATGGTGTGGAGTTCACCACAACCTTTGCCGTTGTTGCGATTATCGCCCATTAGTTTTGCTTTGAATGATGCAATTAAGCCGTTAAATTCCGACATTCGAAAAAATAAAAATCGTCCTGAACTGATTCAAAGAGCGATGCAAACCGCAACTGGTTCTCGTGAAGTAATGGTTGCAATTTTAATGATTCGTCAGCATCGTGAATTCATTCCTCAAGATGCACCAGTCAGCCATGCCATTGTGGATTCGTTGTTGAATTTAGATGGGCGAATTCATGTACAAATTTTCCATGATGCATGCCGTAATATTGGTCATATGCCAAACAGTATTGCGCGCCAGTTTTTAACCAAATTGGCATGTATTATTCAAGAAGATGGTGAGGTTGGATTACTTGATGCCTTGCTGCTTGAAACTGTGAAATATGAGCTCAATCTGATGCCAGCGCATTTACCGACTTCATTTGAAGATGTGAAATCACAAATTGTGCATCTGATAGATGCCTTACTTCATGTGCAGCAAATGAACAGCCCAAATCAAATGGATGTTCGTGAACGTTTTCTGGAAAAATTTCTGACGATAGAGGAATTGTACATCTATGCGGATATTTCAGATGAACCCTTAGATTTAGCCGAAATTTTGAATGATATTTCAGGGTTATTATTGCGTGATCGCCTCAATATTTTGACCATCGCAGAACGCTGTTTATGGAGTGATCGCATTATTACCCAAGATGAATTGGATGTTTTGGAATTGTTGTATTGGCGTTTTGGCTTTGAACCACAAGAGGTGGTGACGCAAATGCAAAAGAAAAATAGCACGATG